>JBEBHM010000259.1:0-10607 GCA_040080875.1 Pirellula sp. | reverse complement strand
CTCCAATTCACCTGATACCCAGGCGGAGCCGCAGAGCCTGGGAACCAGGCTTGCCAATCGAATCGAGTCTATTTGGATTGGATTGGAATCCAATGAGCCGTTTTGCGGAACAAAACGGCTACATCCGGAGCCACAACCTTGAATTGAAAATCGAAAATTGCGGAGCTACGCCAACAGGTCCGTGACGACGTTGCCATGCACGTCGGTCAGCCGATAGTCTCTGCCCTGGAATCGATACGTTAACTTCGTATGATCGAAACCGAGTAGATGCAACCAAGTTGCTTGGAGATCATGAACATGGACTGGCTTGTCAACTACTGAGAAGCCCAGTTCGTCGGTGCTACCATAATCGAAACCGCCCTTGGCACCTCCTCCTGCCATCCACATGGTGAAGCAATCGGGATAGTGGTCTCGTCCCAACTGTGCTCCTACTGCGGTCCGTCCCTCTCGAAATGGAGTCCGACCGAATTCGCCACCCCAGACGATCAATGTCTCATCCAGCAGACCTCGTTTGGCAAGGTCTTTGATCAGCGCTGCCACCGGCCGATCCATCGTTGCGCACTTGGTGGTCAGGCCATCGCGGATATCCTCTGCGGGACCTGTACCATGGAAATCCCATCCCCAATCAAACAACTGAACGAATCGGACTCCAGATTCGACCAACCGCCGGGCCAGCAAGCAATTGTTGGCCAAGCTCGCTTCGCCCACCTTGGCTCCGTAATCGTCAAGCGTTTGTTGCGTTTCACGAGAAATGTCCATAACCTCCGGAACGCTGGTTTGCATTCGATATGCCAACTCATACTGAGCGATGCGGGTTTGCGTCTCCGGGTGCCCTAACTCGGCCGCTTGAATCGAATTGAGTTCGCTCAAAGCATCCAATGTTTTTCTGCGGAGCATTCGATTCATGCCAGGCGGATCCGATGCGAACAGAACGGGGTCTCCTTGGGAGCGGCACTGAACTCCTTGGTAAACGCTTGGCAAGAATCCGCTGCCGAAGGAACTTTTGCCTCCGTTGGGCTGGACTCCACTACTGATCAAGACCACAAACGAAGGCAAGTTTTCGTTCTCACTTCCAAGTCCATACGTGACCCAAGAACCAAAGGATGGTCGTCCACTGCGCGGTGATCCAGTATAGATCAATAACTCGGCCGGAGCATGATTGAACTGGTCGGTGTGCATGCTATGGACCAAGCAGAGATGATCTGCAACTCCTTGGAGGTGCGGCAAGCAATCCGACAGCAAGACTCCTGATTGTCCCGAAGGTATAAACTTGTGAGAGGTCCCTAGCAACTTGGGCACACCTGTCGTGAATGCAAACTCCTTGCCTTTGAGCACCGAATCGGGCGCGTTTTGCCCGTTCAGTTCAATCAACTTGGGTTTGTAATCATATAAGTCAAGGTTGGGCGGAGAGCCTGTCATATGCAAGTATATGACTCGCTTGGCTTTGGGGGCGAACATTGGGCCCGGGAATGCGGACACCGAGGTCGATGCAGATGTTGATCCACCCATCATCCCGGACAAGGCTAGGGCTCCTAATCCGGTGGACGCTTGACCTAGAAAATAGCGACGCGTACGGAGGGCTAAATGTTTTTCAATTTCAGAGTTCATTTCGGTTCCGATCGAATGGAGATCAAGGGGTCATCAAGAACTCGTCAAGATTTAGAAGCACGTTGCAAACCGTTGTCCACGCGGCGAGTTCGACTGGAGCCGCGTTGGCTGGAAGTTTGCCAAGCGGTTCGGTAGCGAGCTTTTCCGCTTGCCCTACGTCGGACGCTAGTGCTTCGTACGTTTCACGGTAGAGTTTGAGCAACGATTTGACTTCTGCAGGATTCGGCGATCTCGACAGAGTGTGCCGGAACAAGCGTTCGATCCGCTCTTCGGACTCAGCGTTCGGCAGTTCATAAATCACAACTCGCCTAGCAAGCCCTTGTGCAGCCTCGACAAAGGCAGGATCGTTCAACGTAACTAGGGCTTGCAGTGGTGTGTTGGTTCGATCTCGTTTGAGCACACAGACTTCTCGGTTGGGCGCATCGAAAGTAGCCATGGAGGGATAGGGATTGGAACGACGCCACAAAGTATAAATGCCACGACGAAATCGATCTTCACCTTTGCTTGTATCCCAGTCCGTCTTGCTGCCAAACGCAGCTTTGAGCCCTTGCGAAGGCTGGGGAGGTTGAGCGGGAGGCCCAAACATTCGACCGGATAACAAACCAGCAGCATCGAGAGCCATATCGCGCACTTGTTCTGCCGAAACGCGAAATCGTGGACCACGCGAAACAAACACGTTTTCCGGATCTTCCTCGTAACGTTGGTGAGTGACCGAGGATTGTTGTCGGTAGGCATCCGACATGACAATTCGTTTAATCAATCGTTTGGTGTCCCAGCCATCTCGAATCAGTTGTTGAGCAAGGAAATCCAACAACTCGGGATTGCTCGGCAAATCACCTTGAGAACCGAACTCTTCGCTCGTGCGAACAATGCCAACGCCGAAAAAATTCTCCCAATAGCGATTCACAATCACGCGAGCCGTCAGTGGATTATCCGACTGCATCAACCACTGCGAGAATTGCAATCGATCCATGATCGGCCTGCGATCGTCCGCGCCCGACCCGAGATTCGATGGTTTCCAGGCATGGAATGCAACGGGTATGTTCGGCTCGACAACATCGCCCTGCACTTTGTAGTTGCCGCGGATTTGAATATGGGTTGTTCGACGTTTGCTGGCTGGCAACTCCTTAAAGATCGGGACCGTCGTCGTCGGCTTAATCTCGGAAAGTTTCTTGGTTAGTTCGACTCGTTTCGCTCGAAGAGCTTCTCGGCTTGGGGCTACCGCTGAAACGTAATACGAATGAATCGCATTTCGTTCGACATCGCTAATGCTGGACAGATCCTTCGACAGGAACTGGGCTATGTTCGAAGGAAGTTGCGAAACGGAATCGGTCCGCTCGTCACTTGTAAGCTGTATCGAGAAACTAGCCAAGACGGCCCGTCGAACTGTGGATTCAAATTTGAGCGACAGACGAATCATCGCTTTGCCACTGATTGGATTCGATTCGAATTGCTTCCTCCACTTTTGTTTGTCGACCGAAGCCAACAGCTGATGGGATCGCTGCACGGCTCCTCCCACAGCCCAACCGGACTTGGTATCATTGTCGATGACATTTGCAGCAGGGAAACCTTCTTGCTCAAAATCCGCGTTGGCGGCCAAGAGTGGGATTGAGACGGATCGGCGAATCTCGAACGACTGGCTAGCCTTGGGGGTGTCGATGCTCGATTCCCAAAGTACCTTTCGGTCGTGGGACAACACCTGTACTTTAGCTCCTGCGAGTCGGTCGCTCACGAGCCCATCCGTCCGATTCCAAACGTCGATCTTTTCGATGGCAATCGCCTTTCCAAGATCGAGCTCCCACCATGGGGATGCGCTAGAAGCAGTATGGGTCGTCGATTTGTCCGTGTACTTGCCCGTCGTTTTTCCGTCGATCGCCAATTCCGGAGGACCGTCGAATTCGGTGCTGCTTTGAGTTGCCTTGCCGGCCCGAGCCGCGTTGGCACCATCCGAAAAAACCTGCACTTCCGCCAAGGATAGAATCTTGTTGTCGCCCGGCAAGTCGATTCGCACGTACCGCCCCTCGACCGGCAGCGATTGGCCCTCCACGATGGAAGCGGCCAAACTGGTCAATACAAAATTGCCATCTCCTATCGCCGCACCTCCATTAGGTAATGACGGGTCAGGAAGACTCGTGATCTGAATACCTCTTAAATTCTTTGCGTCAGGATTGTCTGCAAGTGGAATCTCGATGGTGTACACATCCGAATCCGAAATGGTATCAACCGTGACTCGACCATCCTCATGAAATTTGAATGGCGATTTGGAACGCGCCTTTGCCGACTCTGGCTTTGCTGTCATCCAACTTAGCGGAGTTCGAAACGGTTTACTCCATTCCTCCTGTTCGCCGATCAACGATGGATCGTTTGCTACGAGTTCCGATTCGACGCGATTCAATTCAAGTTGCGTTTCTTGACGCAGTTTTCGTTGATCGGGTGAGAACCATTTGAGAACAGGGCTTTCGTCTGTTCGATCGGCATCTTCGGTTTGATTGAAGATAGCCATCACTTGGAAGTATTCTTTTTGTGAGATCGGATCGAATTTATGATTGTGGCACTGTGCACACGCCATGGTCAGTCCCATCCATACGGCCATGGTGGTGTTGACTCGGTCGACGAGCGCCACGTTTCGAAACTCTTCGTCGTTGGTTCCACCTTCATTGTTGGTGAGCGTGTTGCGATGAAACGCAGTCGCAACCAACTGGTCGTCGGTTGGATTGGGAAGCAGATCGCCGGCCAATTGCTCGATCGTAAACTGATCGAACGGCATGCCTTGGTTGATGGCTCGAATGACCCAGTCTCGATACCCCCAAATCGTGCGCTGCGGATCGTCTGCATAACCAGCCGAGTCAGCGTATCTCGCCAAGTCTAGCCACTTGCGACCCCAATGTTCGCCGAACGCGGGCGATGCGAGCAATTCATCGACGAGTTGTTCGTATTTTTGGGAATTGTTTCCGGATGCGATGGCGCGTTGCAGTTCGAGCGATGGCGGGAGTCCGACGAGATCGAGTGACAACCGACGGAAAAGCGTTTCCTGCGGAGCTGTAGGAGCCGGTTTCCATCCGCGTTCGTCGAGTTTTTTCTTAACAAAAAAATCGATCGGCGAAGCAGACCAGGCAGCGTTCGGCTCGTCAATTCGGTCGGCGCGCGAGGTTTGACCGATGCCCGGAACGATTGGGGTAATTTCGTCGAACGACCAGTGTTTCGAGTACTTGGCTCCCGAAGCGATCCAAGCCTCTATCGCTTTGATTTCTCGGTCGGATAGCTTGGCACCGAAGGTCGCAGGAGGCATACGCTCTGCGTCATCCTGCGATTTGATTCGTCGCAACAATTCCGAGCGTTCCAAATTTCCAGGAACAATGGCAATGGCCCCTGAATCGGATGGAGCAGTGGCTGTCTCGAATCGATCAAGCTTCAATCCGGATTCGACTTTCTTTTCGTCTGGGCCATGGCAAGCGAAACATCGGTTCGACAAGATGGGTCGGACGTCGGTCTTGAACTCGACCGTAGCGATTTTCTCGGCTGGATCGGCTGCGGTTAAGCACGGCAAATCGGCCAAGAGTATAAAAACCCAAGCCTGTGAAAGCGATCTGAAATCGAGCATGGATCGAATCGATGGGAGGGAGGTAGCCGTTCAAAAGCAACGACCCATTATATACCGCCCATTACTTTGCTCCAACCAACCAGAACAACGGAAATACCTATTTCACGGTTGAGGGTTGAGGTTTGAGGGTTGAGCGTGCAGGAAGCCGTAGATCAGGCTACAATTGAAGCACCCCTTCATCATCGGTCGCCTCGAAAACTGCCAAACCATGCGTACCCATTTGCCTTGGCATCATCCTGACATTTCCCGGCGCGCTGCCCTGCAAGCGGGCGCAATTAGCATTCTAGGATTGGGGATGAACCATCTGGCCGGACTACGCGAAGCCGTATCGGCTGGTCCGCAACGTGAACTCGGCCACGGCAAAGCCAAGTCGTGCATTTTTATTTTTCTATCGGGGGGATTGTCGCAACACGATAGTTTCGACATGAAGCCGGAAGCGCCGGAGAATATTCGCGGCGAGTTCAAGCCGATCGCGACGACGACACCTGGGCTACAAATTTGCGAGCACTTGCCGATGCTTGCTCAGCGTAGCCAGATGTGGGCGCTGTGCAGGTCGCTCACCCACAGTTCGAACGATCATTCAGCAGCCCATCACATAATGTTGACCGGGCACTCACAGCTTCCGACAGGTTTCAACCCTAACAATCCCAACCGATCGGATCGACCGTCGATCGCCTCGGTTGCTGGGTACGCGACTCAAGAGCGAAACAATCTTCCTACAGCGGTAGTACTACCGGAACGCTTGGTGCATTCCAGCGGGCGAATCATTCCTGGCCAGCATGCGGGAGAGATGGGCTCGAATCATGATCCCTGGATGATCGAAGCCTCGCCGTTTCACAACACGTCCTACGGTGCATTTCCGGAATATGCATTTGACCACCAAGACCGAGGCAACGCCGACAACCGGTCCTTTCAAGCGCCTCAGTTGACGCTCCCGCAAGGTCTCGGGTTGCAAGAGGTCTCGGGCCGACTGAAATTGCTGGAGTCGCTCAAGCAACAACGATTGTCACTTACGAGCTATGCCGAAACGGAGTCGTTCGATCGATTGCGTCAAGGTGCCATTTCGTTGCTCACCGAACAATCGATTCAGGACGCGCTCAATGTAACCAAAGCTGACGAAAAGACGCTTGAACGCTACGGCAAGAATTCGTTCGGCTGGTCGTTGCTCATGGCTCGACGACTCGTTTCCGTGGGTGTCAATTTAGTTCAAGTGAATCTTGGAAACGATGAAACCTGGGATACACACGGAAATGCGTTCCCGCATCTGAAGAACTCCTTGTTTCCGCCCACCGACAAGGCGCTGTCGGCGTTGCTCGATGACTTGCAATCGACCGGAGAGCTGGACGAGACGCTGATTGTGATGGCGGGTGAATTCGGTCGCACACCGCAGATTACGTTGTTGCCACAGCATTACAAATTGCCTGGTCGGGATCATTGGGGCGCCGTCCAGACGGTGTTCTTTGCAGGTGGTGGAATTCGCGGTGGCAATGTGGTTGGCAAATCGGATACTCATGGCGCCTATCCAGCCGAAGTGCCGGTCAAACCAGAAAACTTCGCAGCCACGATTTACCACGCCCTTGGAATTCCATCCACGGCCGTTTGGAAAGATGCGGCGGATCGCCCCAATCATATCTATCACGGCGAATCAATCGCGGGCCTGGCGTGACGACATGTCGGATCAAGTTGATTGGAAAATTGTTCACAGGAAAATCTTAAAACAATGCGGTGTCCCCAAGGCCCTTCCCACGATGGATAGATCACCTCTGCAACTAGAGTCCAGAGTGTTTAAGGCGAATCGTGTACACCGAATCGGATGCGGTGATGAAAAGCGTCTTTCGGTCCTTGCCCCCGATGCAAACGTTGGCGGTCCATGATTCCGGTACCGCGATGATCTCGATTTGTTTGCCGTCTTTGTCGAAAACCGTAACTCCCGGCTTGCCGGTCAAATACACATTGCCCTGATCATCAAGAGTCATGCCGTCGGAACCAGTCGAACAAAAGAGCTTGCGATCGAGCAAACTGCCATCCCTCGCGATCGTGTACTGGTACGTTTTTGAAGCTCGAATATCTGCCACAAAAACGACTCGACGCTTGGAGTCGCCGACAATGCCGTTGGGCTGCTCCAGCGAATCGTCCATCATCGTGACGTTGCCACCATCTCGATCGGCCCGATACACCGCCTGTTTCTTTTGTGGCGGTTTCTTGTGCTCCCACCACGAGCGTTGATAGTACGGATCGGTAAAATACATCGTGCCATTGGCGTCGACCCACACATCGTTTGGGCCATTCAACTTGGCTTCCTCAAAGTCCTTGAACAAGACTTTGTGTGACTTGTCGCTCGAAATCTCCCACATCTCGTTCTTTTCATCTGCGCACGCGATCAGCTTGCCGTCCGGTGCGAAGAACATTCCATTGCTCCGTCCAGCAGGCTTCATGTACTCGGTTACCTTGTTCTCCACGTCGACTTTCATGATGCGGTCGTTGGGCTGATCGGTGAAATACACATTGCCTGCAAGGTCGACTGCGGGCCCTTCCGTGAATTTGAAACCATCCGCCAACAAGGTTACTTGTTCGTCGGACGATTCCTTGACCGACGATTCCTTGACCGACTGGGAACAAAGATTCCTTGCATGGGAAACCGTACAGATGCTTATAGCGATCCAAATCAGTGTAGTAGAGCGATGCACCAGTTCACCTCGATAGAAAATGGAAGGAAAGCGATTAGGAAAAGGCCCCTCATTCTACAAGCTTGGGTTTGCCACTCCAGCCGAGCTTTTCTCGAAGGGCTTGATAGTCATCGTGGCCAGGAACGCTGATCAACTGGAATGTATCGTCCGCACGCGAAATCCGAGCTCGCAGATCTTGCGAAAAATGGCAAACGACTCGACCGTCAACCACGATGCTTGCCGACGGATGCTCGGTCCGCATGGTCAAGTCAAAAATGCGTTCGGCAGTGTCGACTACCGGGCGCATCGTGAGTGTATGCGGACTGATCGGCGAGATAACAAACGCTTGCAAATTGCGTCGCAGGATTGGCCCACCCGCAGACAAATTATGCGCGGTTGATCCAATCGGCGTACTGACGATCAATCCATCGCAAGCGTACGTGGTTGCCAAAACCGAATCGATGTACAGGTCGATGTTCATCATCGTATAGGGGGGGCCACCCAACACCGATGTTTCGTTCAGGCCAAGCATGCTATGTAGCAGCGTTTCCCCTTGAAACACATCACAGCGGAGCATCAGGTGATTCGAAACGCTAAAACGCCCCTGGCAAACATCCGGCCAAATGTCGACAAAGCGACTCGGAGGGATCGCAGCTAGGAATCCAAGCTTGCCCAAATTGACGCCGAGCACAGGGCGTTGTTGGCGTCCCATCTGCCTCGCGGACTGCAGGATGGAACCATCGCCACCGAGGACCACGACCAAGTCCGACGTGCAGGCGTCAAATTCGTATTGGAACTGTTTGTCCACCGCCACGATCTCGGCATGTTGTTCCATCACGCTCAAGATGTTCTTGAGTTCTTGTTCCACGCGTGGACGATTCGGTGCTGCAAGGACAACGACTCGAGGTCGTTGCCGGCCATCTCGAAGCCAACCCCAAGATGCCGGAGTATTCACTGGTTATACTCCGGCCGGTTCGGCATCAGAAAACTTTTCGCTGAGCATTCGACACGCTTTGGCAATACCAGCCGCATCGATTCCGAGATCCGCCATCAGCTCATTGCGATCACCGTGCTCGATGAATCGATCGGGAACGCCCAAGGTACGCATACCGCGAGTATCCCAACCGTGGGCGCATGCGGCCTCTAAGACCGCCGATCCGAACCCACCCATGATAGCTCCTTCTTCTACGGTGACGACAAAGCGACATTCCTCGAATACCTTCTCAAGCATCTCAACATCGAGCGGCTTAATGAATCTGGCATTGATGACCGCCACATGGATGCCTTCTAGTTTCAATACCTCTGCAGCAGCGATCGCGTATTGGAGCGAGGCACCGCAGGCGACGATTGCACCGTCGGTTCCCCAGCGTATCAGTTCCGAACGACCGAGCTCGATTGGACTCGTTGTGCGAGGAAACGACGGAGCAGCCGCTTTAGGGTAACGGATCGAAGCCGGTCCAGAATAAGATAAAGCGAACTCCAACATGGGCTCCAGCTCGGTTGCATCTCCTGGCGCCATCATGACGATATTGGGGAAGACACGCATGTAGCCGATATCAAATACACCGTGGTGCGTTGGGCCGTCCGGGCCAGTTAAGCCCGCTCTGTCCAACATGAACGTGACGGGCAAATTCTGCAGCGCAACTTCTTGAAAGATCTGGTCGTAAGAACGTTGCAGGAACGTGGAATAGATGGCAACGATAGGATGCAGGCCAACTTTGGCATGCCCAGCTGCAAACGCAACCGCATGCGACTCGCAGATACCAACGTCAAAAAAGCGATCGGAATGCGCGTCGCGAACCGGTTCCAGTTTGTTTCCTTGGCACATCGCGGCAGTCATGACCGTGACCTTGGGATTGCGATTCATCTGGCTCAAAATCGCATCTCGAGCGTAGTTGGTATATGCGGGTTTTTCAGCGGAACTGAGCGGACGAGGATTACCCTGTTCGTCTTCGAAGGCCGGGGGGGTATGGAAATATACTGGATCCTTCTCGGCAGGCTTGTAGCCTCGCCCTTTCTCGGTCACCACGTGCAAAAGAGTCGGTCCTTTTTGCTCCTTGACCATCTCCAAATACTTGCGAACCAAATGGATATCGTGTCCATCGATGGGGCCGATATAGCGGAAGCCAAACTCCTCAAAGAGCATGCCTCCCACCATCCCGGCTTTAACGCCTTCTTTGATTTGAGCCAACAACCGTTCGGTAGGGTCTCCAAACAGTGGAAGCTTGTTCAGGACACGAACCACTTCGCTCTTGAGCCCTGTGTAGAACGGGTTGGTTCGCAAGCGATCAAGATAGTTTGCCACCGCCCCCACGCGCGGGCATATCGACATTTTGTTGTCGTTCAGAATAACAATCATGTCCGCGTTGAGCTCGCCCGCGTTGTTCATCGCTTCGAACACGATGCCGGATGGAAATGCACCGTCGCCGATCACCGCGATGCTCCGGCGGCTAGCTTCACCATTGAGATCGTCGCCACTCTTTAGCCCGAGAGCAGCAGAGACGCTGCAGCCGGCATGTCCCGTCATGAACAAGTCGTAATCGCTTTCAGCTGGATTGGGATACCCCATCAACCCGCCCCGTTCGCGAATCGTTTTGAATTCGTGATAGCGACCGGTAATGAGCTTGTGAGGATAGATCTGGTGGCCGGTATCCCAGATCAGCCGGTCCCGTTTAAAATCAAAAACGCTGTGCAACGCCAAGCACAACTCCACGACGCCTAGGTTGGAAGCA
>JBEBHM010000980.1:0-2815 GCA_040080875.1 Pirellula sp. | reverse complement strand
ACAAAAGGGAGTTTGGCGTCAATCGACTTACCATTTGAATTTGCTTTTGCTCGCCATTCGTATCGGCCGGCATCGATGGAACCTAGGAACTTGGCACGCATGGATTTCGCGTCACGGCGTTGCAGGGGAAACTCCCCAAGGTTTTTCTCTTGTGCGAGACTCGCCTTGGCATCTGAAAGCTTCCACAGGTGCAACTGGATTTCTTTTGGCATTTCGGCTTCATTGGTCCCGCCGTTCCATTGGAGTATCATTTCGCCGGCCTGCTTAAGCATTAGTCTTCGCTGCGTCATGCTCATCTGAATCCCTTCCTCTGTGGATTCTCGACGCAAGCACCAGTACATGATTTTTCTCCAGAATGCTTTGTGCTCGTTGGATTTGCCTTGTCGCCACCATCGGTAGGTCGAATCGAATGCAATCGAAACGACGCGGCCTTTGTCGACAGATCCGCTAACGAGCAACGGCTGTTGTTGCGAAGTCTCCGCGTGCACAATAATTCCCGGCGCCTTTTTGACTCCCTTCCAACGGTTGGCCGCAAGCATAGGTCTGAGTTGCTGCCAAGTCGTCGCGTTACGCTCGGGTGCATCTATTTGTAATAACTCATGCATTTCGGTCGGGATCACTTGGACGGGACCTGACAAGTGATTCTGCAGCTCCATGGGCGCATTCTGTTCCTGCCGTTTTGTCCCAGAAATGTCGACCGGCAGTATCTCGTCAATCGGAGATTGGGCCCAGCCTCCTGGTCCATAGGAATGGTACCCTCCCAAGGTTACAAGTCCTGCTCCCTTCTTGACCTGTTCCGCAATCGTCCTCGCGTTGCCTGCCTCGATGGCTTTGTAGTCGACATCGCCCAGAATGATGCAATCGTAAACGCCATCTGCCAACTGCTGGGAAAGGTCGATCGGCCATTTCTCATTTTGCTGTTTCGCAACGGTTCTAACCGTCAACTGCATGTCCGAGTTTTCCGAAATCGCTTTCTTAATGTACGTCATCTCATGTCGCGGTTCACCCTCGATGTAGAGGATTCTCGCGCCACCCTCGCGTACATTGAAGTAGATAATGGCTTCGTTATTCTCAGCAACCGCTTCTCCTGGCTCGGGATCGATGTGAACCAACAGTTCATAAGCGCCCGGCTCCCCGGGCGCGATCAAGGGCAATCGGAATGGGAGCGTTTGTTCGGATTTCGTCGGCCGCAATCGGTCGAGCGATAACTCTTTGGGTGGTTTGCCAGGTTGTAACATAAGGAGTTTGACCATCAATTCGCGGTTGGCTACTCCGCGACATTGGAGCACCCCTCGAATATTGACTGGATTCTTGGTGAATGCATCGAGCTGCTCGGGCACTTGTTGCACCCAAAGATCTTTGGCATTTTCGCTATCGCTACGCGGTCCGATGCCACCGATGTACATCGGCACATCCATTTGACCCAAGCGACGCGAAAGCTGTTGTGGATCGCCTCCGGACGGCGTGTGAGTTTGCGACCCATCACCCATCCAGATCACGGCAGTCAATGGAGATTCAAATGGATAAGTTATCAGTTGATTCAGGGGCCCTCCAATATCCGTGGTCACACCCTCAGGGGAATTGGGAAGCTGAGCCGCACGACCGCTCAGCATTCCTTCCGTTTCTTGAATCGGCCGCAAAGTTGCATCGAATACAAACGGTACCAAAACGGTTTCTTTGCCAAATGCGTCGCGCGCGTTCCAAATTTGGTCCCAAATGGAGCGGACCGAATCCCATCGCGATCCATCTCCGTCGCCAGCCGGCAACAACATGCTTGTCGAATCGTCCATCATGATCGCAATCGTTCCGCGAGGCGAAGTTTGCCTCGTATACGTAAGGCCCGGCTTAAGCAAAATCACAAGCATGAGCAAACACACGATCAATCGAAGCGTCCAGAGGACAGCAGCCTGCCAGCGGGTAATACGTCCGGATTCACGAATCGCAAAAAGGATAGCGAACAAGGCGATGGCCGCCCCGATGACCAATGCATAGCTTCCAAAGATCGGTTCGAGCGTATATTCCATCAACCGCTAGCCTTCTTGGGTTGTCCATAGAATCGGCTCGACATTACTTGCTCCGCCATGATGGTCAGCACAAAGACCAACATCAAGAACGGGGATAGGTCTCGTCCAAACCGTCCCTCGCCTAACGACGACTGTACGTCTTGTTTTTCACGTGCAATTCGATACTGTCCCTTGCCCAACGCCTTGTCGAGCGAATCGGGCAACGCCCGCTGCAACGAAATCTCCTGTCGATTGACGTTCACGCTGAAGCCACGCACCACGGGGCCTTGCGGACGCGAACCTCGCAACCGGTACTGACCTGGATATCGTGTAAAAGAAAACCCCAAGTTTTCGTTGGACGACTCAACTCGCGTTTCTTCCAGTATCGGGTTATGCAGCATGTACATTTGCGGAAACTGAGTGACGTTGTTTTCCAAAATAGCTGTCTCGTCCACCAAGTAATTCAACTGCTGCTTGTTCCAAGCCGACAGATAGCGTACAGTCCCATTGAATAGAAGAAAACCTGGCCAATCTAGGAACAATTGACTCCACAGCTTGCCCCTTTCTTGGGGACCGGGATATGGCACGGCAAACGTAATGATACGACCTTGCTCAATGTTTTGTTCAATGACCGCAGGCAGTTCGCTTTGCGTAAAACGCATCAACACGGAAGCGTCCTCGGATAATTCCTCGATGTCCCAATGTCGAAACACCGCATATTTGCCCCAGGGTATCTCCTCGACGGGCATTTCGACGCTCCAAATCGGATGATTGAAGATGCTCGGGACCAAACTAACGGACCGATCATTGAA
>JBEBHM010000979.1:0-2816 GCA_040080875.1 Pirellula sp. | reverse complement strand
CCCTCAACCCTCAACCCTCAACCCTCAACCCTCAACCCTCAACCCTCAACCCTCATCCCTCATCCCTCATCCCTCAACATACCTTCATCATCACGCGAACATTCTCTTCGTCGAGTCCAATGACGGTCGCATTTCCTCGCCAGCCTTTGGACCATTCGATCTGATCGGTCTTAAGACTTGCGGGGATGAACAATGCGATTCTGCAATTGCGAACTGGATCGAGAGCGTTGAGCCAGATTCCCTCGTCCTCGATATCCGATTCCAAGGGCTCTTCGGATTCGCCTTGGAAATCGACGAATATCGGAAAGACTTGTTGCTCAACCGCGTCTAATACACTTTGCAAACGATCTGGGTCATCTTCGGAATCAATAATCTGATCGATGACTTGTGTTAACCACTTCTCATCCTCGGATTGTTCGACAGTTTCGCGACGAGAAACGATTGCGCTGTCTTGAGCGGCTGGCCGGACGACGAAAGGGATGGATTTAACCCAATCGGGCCACTTGATGATGTCGACCCGGAATTCGCTGGTCCAATTAATTTCGTTGTCGGTAAATTTCATCGAGGGCGGCACCGACGGAGGAACTTCGAACTGGAAATCGAATGATTGCAACTGTCCGGCAGAAAGCGTTCCAGGGCCGGCCAATTGGATGATTTTGGTAAGCACATCGTGATTGTGAGTCGTGCGATTGGAACCGGAGCCCGAGACACACTTCTCTTCGCATTTGACGGTCCAAGTGATTCCGTTGATTTGGCTGGAGCGTTTGGGAGTAAATTCGCAATGCCCTTTGAGAGTCTCTCCAGGCGCGACCGACTTCGGCTCGGTCGTGAGTGTTACTTTGCCTGTGATTTGAGCTGGGATTACGACTCGAATGAACCAGTAGATTCCTGCGATGATCCCCAGTGGGACCAGTAGAAGAAGCAATAAAGGTATGAAGAGCAACAGCACGATCAAAATGAGCGGAGCAAATACCCAGCCTAGCCAGCCCGACTTCCTGACGGTGTTGCTGGTAGGAGCTAAGTCGGTGGGTGGTTCGGTGGCGAGCAGTACAAATTCGGCCATCGTTTTGGGATCGGTGGTCCAGGGCAGGCTTGCTTGGGCGTGAACCCAATGACTTACATTCAGCAAATTACCGTAGTGAGTCGGTGGCCATGCGGCGGTGGCAAGTTTGAATGGATAGCGATATTCTTTTCCGCTTTGCCATTCGCCATCGAACAATTTCACCAGTTCGACATCGCCACGGGCGACGTTCCCGCGACCATGCGTTGACCAATAGCAAGTGGCCGTGAGTCCTTTGCAGCGAACGTCTTTGTCGGTCGTGACGACGACGACTCCAGAAACGCTCTCGCCCGCCATCCTCGGTCGTTTCGGTTCATCAAGCTCAATGGTTAATCGGCAAGCACTCATGTTGTAGTTGGCTCAGGCAAGCGAGTTAAGAACCAAGTCATATCTCCGACCGCATGTTACCCATATCAACTATGCGACGCAATGACGCAATCATTTGCTTGGCTTTGTCTTTCAAGAATTCTGATCGTTCACCGAACGACAAATCCGTAATCATCCTGTTACAATAGGTGAGTTCCAGAATCGCCATGCGAGGATTCACCTTGTCCGAACATACCCAGTTTTGTCACAAATGGAATCCGGTGATCCATGGTCGGTGGACAAATTGTTGCAAGCGGACGTTGCCAATAGATTTTGTCAGTCGAAAGGAAGCTTTCACAGAAAGTTCCACGACGATCGAGTTGAAAAGGGTAAAGAAAAAACGGCATGAGTGAAATTACGCAAATCTTGTTAAACATGAATCAGGATGGTCAGCTTGCGACGAATCAGCTTCTGCCATTGGTCTACGACGAACTAAAGCGACTTGCGGCTCGCAAGTTGGCGATAGAGCAACCAGGCCACACTCTGCAAACAACAGCTTTAGTCCATGAAGCGTACGTGCGACTAGTGGGTGATGACAAACCCGCTTGGGAGAACCGGGTGCATTTCTTCGCAGCCGCAGCCGAGGCCATGCGACGGATTTTGGTGGACAGCGCGAGAAGCAAACAACGGTTGAAGCGAGGGGGTGATTGGAATCGTGTGGATTTGGACTCGATCGAAGCACAGTTGCCAGAGGCGCATGTCGATATACTTGCTCTCGATGAAGCGTTGAATGAATTATCGAAAGAGCATCCGCAAAAGGCCGAACTGGTGCGCCTGCGGTTTTTTGCAGGGTTGACCATCGATGAAGTTGCCCTGGCGATGGGGATTTCGACGGCGACAGCGGTCCGAAGCTGGCGCTACGCACGCGCTTGGTTGGCGGAAAAACTAGCGGAAACCGTCGGGGATTAGCGTCGAAGCGGCCCGTCCGCCGAAGCACACGGTTTTCGCTTCGAACTCGTCGACTGGACAAACAAGTTTCGATCTATTGTTCAAAGTGAGTGCCATTTGACGAAAGCCTGGAACATCAGGCTCTATCGATTATCAATTTTCGGAAATTTTGACGCGTTGATGATTGAATTGCGATTCGAATGGCGCATATCCAATGTGGCTAGATGGTGGCACAGGCCTTCAGCAATTGCCTAGGCGCAACAAATCGAGCTCTATAATGCAACCAAACGAAGAGACTCTATTCAACGAAGCGTTGGAAATCGAAGACCCTGTCGAGAGGGCCGAGTATCTAAGAAAATCGTGCGATGGGGACGAAGCCTTACGGCGCCGAATCGAACGATTGCTCATGGCGTACGCCCACGGAGAAATGCTCGAGCCGACCCTGGACGCTGGGCCCGCGCCTGCCCAAGTCGCAGTCGGCACCGATCAAATTGGCGAAACC
>JBEBHM010000978.1:0-2817 GCA_040080875.1 Pirellula sp. | reverse complement strand
GTATTAGGCCGCGACCCGGCTGTAGCTCTTTAGCAGCCCGCCGAGTCGCTCTTCACATCGAATCTCGCTCAGTCGGATTTTATTGGGCACACGAGTCCTACGATTCTTACTCGGTGGCTTCACGATAAGACTGTTATCGAGGCCCTGATGGGGTCGTTCCAGATGATAATGATCCTTGAATTCTTGGCAAAGGACGTCCATGTGCTTGTGGCCGAAAACTATAAAATGGTCCAGGCATTCTTGCTGCGATGTGTCATGTTGATGCCTCGATTATCGTGATTGTTTGAACCTCGCCAGCGCGAAGAGACCTAAGCTTTTCACGGGTTTCTTCGCTGTCCGGGAATGCGTACGTTTGGAGCTTGTCGTCTTTTGCTATCTTTATCGTGCCATTGCGGATGCGATCATAAATCCAATAGGCCGGAACCCCCAACTCTTTTGCAATTTGGTTTGCTCGCAAGTATCCGTCGATTCGGTGTGGCTGAGCTTTGCAGCCAGGTCGGATGATTCCAGCATGGGTTCGAATACGAGCTACCGTGGAAGCAAGGAAGGAATCTTTGCGAGGCGAGTGATGGCCCGATGCGGTTAACGCTTCAGCGATATGTCTATCGTTCTTGCCTTCTCCAACCATGCGCAATATTTCATTTCGCAATTCTTCCGATTGTCCAAGTTGTTCGAAACGTCCAACCGTGATCCGAGCTCGACTTGTCGTGTTCGCTCCACCTCGCCATATGATTCTCACTTCAACTTCATCGTGGACTCGCTTCATTACGACTTTGTCTACAAGCGTCCGAATCAACGATTTTTTCCTTTCCCAATTGAGATGACCGGACTCCCAAAGTTTTGGAAGCTGTGGTCCCAGATCTTTGAGTATCTCGACGAGTTCAACTGGTATGACCCAACAAGCTTTCTGTGGATCAGTTCGCTCAAGTAGCTCTTCTGCACTGCGAAGTTCTCTTAACGCATCTTCCCAGCGACGTTCCAATTCGGCGGTAACGAGACGATTTTCAGGGGCGCTATAATCGTATTGTCGACGTGCCAGATCAGCCGCATGTCGAAGTCGCTCAATCTGTTGTTCTTGAGACCGTCGAAGACTTAAGTGTTGTTTATCGGCATCTCTAAGCGTCTGCTGAGATAGATCAATTTCAGCGATGGACAATGCTTGGAAGAAATGCTTCAGAGCGTTTTCGTCGACGACGTTAGCCCAGACATTCTGGCAAGTTGGCTCGCCTGCCGATGAATGCCGATGAGTACAGTTGTATCGAGCCTTGGGCTTATACTGGACAGTCATTTTTCTGCCGCAGTTTCCACAGTATGCAATTCCCTGTAATAGTGCCGAACCGTCCCTTGCTATTCCTCGTGACTCTTTAAAGGAGTACTGACTGTGATTGTCACTGAGCATCGCTCCAATCCTCTCATAATCGTTCCAAGAAACGTAGGCGGGGTAACGATCTTTGATCAAGATCTTCCACTGATTCCCAACAAGTCGTTTGCGTTTCACAGCACGTCCATTTTCGTAAATCACTTTGGTTTTTCCATAGGCAAACGCTCCTGCGTAGGCAGGATTGCGAAGAATATTGGCGATGCGAGTTGTTGTTGGAGGACGCCATTGGATATCACCGAAATGATCACAACGCGGAATGCAAAGATCAAGCGCACGAAGTTCTCGCATGACTTTCGGTATCGTACGTTTACTTAACATGAGTTGGAAGATCATAGTCAGTCGATCTTGCACTTCGATGTTTGCTGACTTGACAACTTCGCCCATTGCATTTCGCTCAAGCCCAGCTGGCAGCATCAAAGCCAAGTCTCCTCGCTTTGCCTTACACAGTAGACCGGCATTTAGGCGTGCGCGAATTGTATGCAATTCCAATTCCGAGATCTGCCCTTTCAGTCCAAGAAGTAGCCTGCCATTGATTGACGAAGGGTCGTACACACCATCTCTATCCGCGATGAGGCAATCGGTTCGTCCACAAAGATCAAGCAACTGATACCAATGCGAACAGTTTCTTGCTAGTCGAGTCGCATCGTAAGAGATCAGGATCCCGATTTGTTCGAGCGCTACCTCTTCGATTAACTGCTGAAACCCTAAACGACCCTCGACGGTTGCTCCGCTTTGTCCAAGATCGCAGTCTACAATATCGATTCTTGGTTCAGGCCACCCGAGTTCGATTGCGCGGTGTTTCAGCGCGTATTGAAGGCGTAGGCTCTCTTGATTGTTGGCAACTTGCCCCGCTGTCGATTGCCGAATGTAAATCGCTGCTCGGCGAGTTAGATGGCTCGATTGAATCGAATCTGAACTGTTCATTGATCACCTCCATGAGAATCTGATTTATTTCCGTAACGACCTGCTGCTGGACTTCTATAGAGTCCTGGCCAAACGTTTCGAGAAGAACCGGCCACAATTGATACTCCTTTGCAATCGCGATGAATTCGTTTGCCGCAACTGCATTGATTTTCACCGAAGGAGCTGAACGGACCAAGCTCGAAAGACTGGTCGACCGTAGGGGAATCATCAGAATGTTCGAACCGATATGCTCGACATAGACTCTCGCAACCTCCTCTTTCCCACGGGTAACGCGGTGGACTTTAAATCGCCGACCGAAGAGGGGATGCGACGAATCCGTAACCTCGATTTCTTCCAAAACTTGCCCAAGGAACTGGGTACCAAGATGTGACTTCGTGAATACTTTGTACGAAACGCTCAACGAAGGCAACCGTATTCGGTGATCGAATGGCGGTACGATGCGGCTTGATCCTGGCGTTTTTGAACACTTCCAGAAATGGTTTCGAGTACTTGCCGTCGTTGTCATGCATCAC
>JBEBHM010000977.1:0-2819 GCA_040080875.1 Pirellula sp. | reverse complement strand
ACAGGGTCGATGCGATCGACCTTAAGGTTCTCTTTCTTGAAACGATCTCCTTCAAAGTAACTGCCTTTGACCCCGCGTTTGTCTGTCCTTTCAGCCACTCCGCCGAAATGAGCGTACAAATCCGACAGGCTCTGCCGCAATTGGTTTCCAGTGAGTCTAGCCAATCCAATGCGAGCGGGCCGATTGCGCACTTGGGCTGCTGGACCGTAAAATTGTTCGTAAACGAATGCTGCCACCGCCTCGGCATCTGCCCCAACACACTTCTCAGGCTCCCCATCGGGCATCGTGTCGTGAATGAGTTTGCTCAATTCACCAAGTGATGCATCCCCGATGAGTGGGTCTGCGTATACGTCCGATACGCCTTGACCATTCTGGCCGTGGCAACTCGCACACATCGTTTTGTAGATTTCGGCTCCACGCTCGAATCGGCTTTTTTCCGATGCGGTTTCCCCTGTTTTGTCTTGACTCAATGATTGACAGCAAAATAGCACCCAAAGGGTGACCATCGAGCCGAATCGGTGACAAGCAAATCTCAAGGTACGAAACCGGTGGGACAGAGTGAATCATTAATGAAACTAGTGCGTCTTTAATTCCCATTCTTGGGTTTAAAGGTAGTGGATCTTGTTAAAGATCCCTTCGATCTAGGAGGTTTAACAACCTCCACTACGTCAATCGATCTAGGGGATTTAACTACGCCATTGTTACCCTTCAAGTCGCACTAGGGTGCCTCACGTCACGCGAGACGGCGGGACCGCTCTGCGAACGGTTGGCAACATTGTACTCTGGCAAGCATGCTAGATCCAGGGTCAATTGAACTCGCGATTCAGCTCCTACATGCGCCAACGCGATTGACTTCGCTCGGACACGATGCCTCGTACAGTCGAACGAAGCTGGGAGAGGATCATGGCGGTCGCTCCCCAAACAAAATGCTCGCCAATTCGAAAGCCTGGAGCATCGAATTGCGCATTGCCCCGACGCATGACACCAAAACAAACAGCGCGATCCGAGATCAAATCATTCAAAGACATAAACAACAATTCGGCGACTTCATCCGGGTTGGGCTGAAACGCTGGCCGAACCGAGCAGACACCCACCATGGGTGTGACATAGTGTCGGCTGGCGAAGACATAAAGTGGACTAAGCTGTCCGACCGGGTGCATGAATTCGGTGGAACAGCCAAGCTCCTCGCTAAACTCTCTACAGGCGGTGCGCCACGAAGTTTCACCGGCGTCCGAGCGACCACCCGGCAATGAAACTTGTCCGCCATGATCTGTTAATTGTGCTGGTCGGAGTGTCAGCGGAATGGTCCACTCGGATTCAGAAACAGGAATCAATCCAATGAGGACCGCTGCCGGATGCGCATTGCGTGGAGCCGGACCGCGATGGCGACCATACGCAAACTCCGGTGCAAATTCCCGATGGGCTTCAAGCCGACCCAATTTCCCCTCCGGATTGGCGAGCTTGCGCCGAACTAATTCAGGCAGCTGCGGGATTGAGCTGAAGTCAACGGCCCTTGTGGAATGGTCGATCATGATTCGAATTGTGCCGAACGGTTTTGACGGTTCGCGTTCGTCAGCGTAAATTACCGATCGAACATCTCTGATTCTAAGCAGAACCCTCCTCCAAGGCGACACAAAAAAACTTATGCACCACCAGCCTTGTTTGCTTTTGATTCGACATGCGCAGTCCCAAAACAACGCTCTCGGCGAGCAATTGCGAGTTCCGGACCCTGACGTGACGCCGTTGGGGGTCGTTCAAGCAGCCAAGTTGGCGAGCGTTATTCACGAGTTTGCCCCGACCAAACTTTACTGTAGCCCTTTTTTGCGTTCGCTCGAAACGACCCGTCCTCTCAGTCGGGCAACCGGCCTAAATCCGGTGGTTCGTCAAGATTTGTACGAACAAGGTGGATGCCATAGCGGTTACTTGCCAGGCAAACGAGTGGCTCAGCGTGGCATGGGCAGATCGGAACTTAATCAAAGGTACGAAGGGTGGAAACTGGATCCAAGAATTGAACTCGACGGATGGTATGACCTGGACCACTTTGAAACCGAGATGGAAGCCCGCGATCGCGCCATGCGGATCAAGCGTTGGTTCGAATCCGAAACCATCGAACACACGCATTGCGATCGCGTGGCAATGATCATTCATGCCGATTTCAAGATGCGTCTGATCGAAGCATTCTTGGGGCTCTCCCAAACAGAAAGCATCTTCGGAGAGGTCGTCAACACTTCGGTTTCGCGAATGAGTTGCGTGGAAGGAACGTGGAAACTCGACTACTGGAATGTCTTCACGCATCTCGATCGCACTGAGATCACGAATTAAAAATTGACCGGTCGCCCGCACCACTGACCTTGTGTCAGTGGACGGAATGATTGAGTGGCTAGCAAGCACGCCCCACCGCCCCACCGAGCTTGCTCGGTGGACGGAATGACTTCTCCAGCTACGAATGTCTTCAAAGCATTTACGAACGACAGTTACTTGGCTGTGAAGTCGTCCCCATGATTCGGACCATGCTGCCGGCTTCGTGATTCGGTTCTGATCATCAAATCGCCTAAGCTTTTTCCAGGAATAAAAATCAAAACTATTTCTTGACAGGAACCTCGATTCCGCTGCCTGTCCTCATGTTGTATTGCTCTCCTTCGACCTCGTGTCGATGGAAGCACGACTGAATGGCTATCGGGACGGGTAGCTGACCCGTCACGCTCCCACCGAGCGAGCTCGGTGGTGAGCAAGAAGTGGAAGGCGATGCTTTTGCTAGTCGAATAGACGTTCTCTAGCCGATCAGTCTTCCGTCCACCGAGCAAGCTCAGTGGAGCGGC
>JBEBHM010000976.1:0-2821 GCA_040080875.1 Pirellula sp. | reverse complement strand
GCAATACCACGGGCGGCCCACAGATGCTACAGCTCAGCCAAGATGGAAAACGTCTATACGTCACTAGCTCGCTCTACAGCGTTTGGGACAATCAGTTTTATCCTAAGATGGCTCAAAAAGGTTCATGGTTGATTCAAATCGATTGCAACACCGAACGTGGTGGCCTGAGTCTCAACAAGAATTTCTTCGTTGACTTCGGCAAAGAACCATGGGGGCCGGCTCGTGCGCATGAGATTCGTTTTCCAGGCGGCGACTGCACGTCGGATATTTGGGTCTAAATGTATGAAAACAAGAACACTTCTCGCCGAACTCTGCTCGTGTTTGCTTTCAGTCGTATTTGTACTCAATCGAAAACCCAAGGTGGGATTGGTGGTAAGGCGAGCGGCAACCTGAGCATTACCGTAGGCAGGGACGATGTTAGGACCATGGTCCCTTCCTAAACATAGGTATCGGGACAATGGTCCCAATCTGCACGGGTAGTATTCATTCTGCCACCCGCCTAAATGCCGATGGGGTTCGATTTTGCCGATTTTTATTCCCGGACTGGCATTGACAACCGAAAACTTGTATTCTGGTGTTTTCCCACCCACGTTGAATCTCGCAGTCCAGGATGTCGAGATGAATCTGCAGCATGCAACAGAGTCCCAGGACCAAGTTTCTCCAGCATTGCAAACAAGCTCGCAGCGCTGGCTGGGGATGTTGCTTTTTGTGTTGCTAATTGGTGGCATTTTCTCCTTGGTCAAGTTTCTCTATCCGACCAGCCAGAAGCAATCTGACAAACCGCTTGACGGCAAGTTGATCGTTTTTGTCCGCACGTCGAACCGTGGTGTCGAGCCGCTCCCAATCGAGCAAGCTGGCGCGTTGCCGGTGCGTGCCGACGGAATTATGAGCTTAGAGGCGAATTTAACGCAGCCCGCGTGCGTATATTTTGTATGGTTTGATTGCGAAGGTCGAGTACTGCCTCTGTATCCTTGGAACGGCGAAACGCTCGAGGTGACGGATATCAATCAGCCCCCTCCGTCTCGAATGGGGGCAAAGATCATCTATAGCCCGCCCCTTGGTGGTGGATGGACTTTTGGCAAGAAAGGGGGGATAGAGACAGTCCTGATGCTGGCTCGGCGTGAACCGCTCGACTCGAAAGTGTCGCTTGGTTCGCTCCTCAATTTGCCGCCACCACCTCAGATGCGCCATCGTGAAGAGCTGGTCGGCTTAGAAGTAAATCGCGGGGATGAATCCGTTTCAACGCTGATTTCGAACCATCGCGCGAATGATGAGGACTCGCAAGCCGCAGATGATCATTTGAAAACGATGATGCTGCGATTGCGAGAGCATTTTGATTTGATTCGAGTGGTGCGATTCACCCACGCTGAAGAATCTTAGACTGATAAAAAGGAAACGTGGTGAAACATCCGCGAGAGTTTTTCGCTGAGTAATACCCGCAATTTGCGGTTAATTGATAGTTTGTTGAGGACCGATAGGTCTTCATTACTTGACGTTTTTTTATTCGGAGGTGTAACGTGGCGAATTGGTTTCTTGTTCCGCGTTCGAGACGCGGTTTCACATTGGTTGAGTTGCTGGTCGTGATTGCAATTATAGGAATACTTGTTGGGTTACTTCTCCCAGCGGTTCAAGCGGCCCGCGAGGCGGCACGGAGAATGCAATGCACCAACAACTTAAAACAAATTGGGTTGTCTCTGCACAACCATCACGGAGTCTACGGCAAGTTTCCGGCCGCGACCACACGGGTTCAAATTGACACGTGGATGCACGGTCCAACTTGGTGGGTCTATGTCATGCCTTACATTGAGCTAGATACGGCTTATACAAAGATCCAATTCCCGCGACAAACATTTTGGTTCGGAGGCGCCGGTGGGCACCCGAACACAAACATCTGGAAGAACGTCGGGTTTCCATTCATGCAATGCCCATCAAGTCCGTTGCCACAGTTTAGTTCAAGCACGTCCGGAGACGTCGGCTACCAACGCCCGTCGTATACTTGTATCCTCGGTGCGGACAACCATCCTTCGGCTATGTTGGCAAACACTCAATTCCGCGGCCCCGTGTCTGACGGTGGCGTCCTAACTCTCGACCGCGGACAACGCATTGGCAGTATTACGGATGGAACGTCGAACACCATCGTGGTGGGCGAACAGTCCGGGCAGATGTATCACAACAACGGTTCGCTTCTGCCGATTGGCGGACCAACGGACAACAGCGATGGCCGTGTGGACAATAATCGCGGATTCCACATGGGTACATCCCATGTTGGATTCCCTGCCGGGAACGGCAGCATGGACGCTGGCAGAAATTGCACGAACAGCAATTGCGCACGCTGCTACAATACAACGACTATCAGCACTCGCGGAATTGTGACGCGGGGATTGGTGTTTAACGACTATGGCGAGTTGCGTTGTAACAAGCCACTCAACTCCCAACACACCGGCGGAATCAATGTCGTGTTTGCGGACGGACATGTGCAATTCGTTAGCGCGACTCAGCCACTCCTTTTGCTCAAGAACCTAGTGAATCGCGACGATGGCGCGGTTGTCGAACTTGAATAACCCCGATCAAGTCTCTTTCATGCCCACGGATGTTATCTTCCGTGGGCCTACTCACTATTGGACGTTTCCATGCGCACATTTGTTATATGCATGATCACGAGTTGTCTCTCGGGAGTCTTTATCGCTGGATGTGGCCCATCCGGGCCAGCGATTGGCGAAGTTTCCGGCAAAGTGACTTTCAAAGGCCAACCGGTCAAAGAAGGAACCGTAACATTCATGAACCCCACCGAAGGCGGCGCAGGGGAAAGCCCCATGGATGC
>JBEBHM010000258.1:0-10656 GCA_040080875.1 Pirellula sp. | reverse complement strand
GAGATTGTGTCGATCGACATCGCTGACATCGACGTCGGAGAAAACGTGGGGGCAAGACTCCAGGCAGACCGCGCCGAAGCAGATACACGCGTCGCTCGCGCAAAAGCCGAAAGTCGTCGAGCCGAAGCCGTTGCGACCGAACAAGAAATGATCGCCAAAATCGAAGAGAGCCGCGCAGAAGTGGTTTCGGCCGAAGCGTCGGTGCCCAAGGCCATCGCTGACTCGCTCTTAAGTGGCCGACTGAGCATTATGGACTACTACAAGCTCAGAAACATCACCGCAGATACCGAAATGCGCCAAAGCATTGCGGGCACAAGCACGACTGGCCCGTCGAACCCTGTCCGATCGAATTAATGGAGTGACCCAAACGATGGCAGATGATCTGGAAGATTTCTTGAAACAGGCGGCTCAAAGGCGCGCTCAAAAACAACAAAACAAAGCCAATCGACCGCCGGTCGCCAAGCCATCGCCCACCCCGTCCGTCCTGCGTCCAACTCCGCCAAGTCTTTCGACCAGCATTCCGACCGCCGAAGTAGTCGAAAACACTCCTTACAAACCGTCGATCGGAAGCTTAACGCAAAGCCTTCCAGCTGGCCAAGTGAGCCAAAACGTCGATGATGCCGACGAACGCATGGCGTCGCATCTGTCCAATGTATTCGAGCATGAAATCAGCCATCTGCGAGCTGCGAGCAACAAAACCCAAGCCAAGCGACCACAGGATCGCCCCGCCACGCTCTCCGAGTCCCCCTCCAAGCCGCCTGAAACCAAGTCGACCGTGAACAGCTCTAACGCGTCGTTGATCAAACAACTGCGAGATCCGCAATCATTGCGCATGTCCATCATCGCCCACGAAATCCTAAAGCGACCCTGGCAATAAGCGACCCTGGCAATAAGCGACCCTGGCAATAAGCGACCGTGGCAATCGATGTGGCGAAATGCGTGATGAAATGAGTGGAGCGATGCGAACATTGAGTGAGCCTGATTTCAGCCGTGGAGCCAACGATTTGCTCCCGGTTATCGCGCAAGACGCTTTTACCGACCAAGTCCTCATGTTCGCGTGGATGAATCGCGAGGCCTATCTTGAGACGGTAGCCAGCGGATTTGCAACGTACTTTAGCAGATCTCGAAATCGTCTTTGGCGCAAAGGTGAGGAGAGCGGTCATCGACAACGAGTGATCGAGATACGTATCGACTGCGATGCGGACTGCATCCTGGTCAAGGTGGAGCAAACGGGTGCCGCATGCCATGAGGGATACGCCAGTTGTTTCTTTCGCAAACTGGAGACGGGACAGTTCATCGTAGACAAATCGCGACTTGTGGATCCCGCGTCCGTTTATGCAAAACACTCGTAGCAAGGCAGGAACGAGAGCTAAATGAATTGTCTAGCGCATGCCTACCGATTCCTTGCCGATCCGTATTTCGCTGCCGGAACCTGCTTGCCCGATTGGCTGGGCATGGTGGATCGCAAAGTGCGAGTGCGCCGCAAAGAAATTGACATCGTCATTGCGGATCCCACGCATGATTCGATCTCGCAATTGGTGGCGCGCGGAATCCAGCAGCATTTGCGCGATGACAATCTTTTTCATAACTCCGTGCCGTTCCATTCCACAAGCTCATCCATTGCAAAGTTGATCCAAGACCAATGCGAATACGAGTCGCATCATTTGCCTGGGTTTGTCGGACACATTTTGGTCGAGTTGTTGTTGGACGCAAGTATCGAGAACAATCAACCGGGCACGTTGGACCTGTATTACGAAAGTATTGAACAAGTGTGTGCCGTGACCTTGCAGCATGCGGTCAACGCCATGGCAAACCAAGCCACACAGAATCTGACTCTCTTCGTGGATCGATACATGAACGACAAGTTCCTGTTTGACTACTTGAGCAACGACCGATTGCTGATGCGACTCAATGGCGTACTGAGGAGAACTCGATTGGCACCGTTGACACCGTCGTTTGTTTCCATCATTGAACAAGCCCGTGAGATCGTCGATCACAGCCGTCAGAACTTGCTTGAATCCGTTCATTAGCTCGTGAAGTGTAAGCAATCTAGTGCGTCTTTAAAGCAAAAAACTGGGGTAGTGGAGGTTGTTAAACCTCCTAGATCGCAGGGATCTTTAACAAGATCCACTACCTTCACCCCCAACAACAAGGCCGAAAGACGCACGTAGGCCTATCGCCATAGAGGCTCAATCATTTGCCGATCCAAGGTTTCCCATTCGGCGACGAGCGAACTGAGTTTTGCGGGTTCTTTCTCCGCTAAATCATTCGATTCCTCGATATCTTGTGCGAGGTGATAGAGTTGCCATTTAGCTCCGGATTGTTTGGTCCTGTAGAGCTTCCAGTCACCCGACCGCAAGGCTGCTTGCGCACCGACTCGCCAGTACAGCGGTTGCCTAGGTGCAACAGTTTGTTCATGCATGTATGATTGCCAGTTGACGCCATCGAGCGGTTTTTTTGGTTTAGCGGACAACGTACCTGCCAGCGTGGCTGCGATATCGAGCGAGCTGATGGGGCGGTGCTCGACCCTACCGGGTGCAAACACTCCGGGCCAACAGACCAAGAATGGAACGCGAATTCCCCCTTCCAATAGCTGACCTTTGTCACCCCGAAGCGGTCGATTGTTCGACGTCAATTCGCGGGTTGGGCCACCATTGTCGCTCAGAAACACCAGTAGCGTTTTTTGCGATAAGTCCAATTCATTGAGTCGCGTGCATATTCGCCCGACGCCGTCATCCAAGTGAGCGAGCATGCTCGCGAAAATGCGACGATGAACGTCTTCGATATGCTTGAACTGCGCGTAGAAGCGGTCGTGCGCCTGCATCGGACTGTGAACCGCATTGTAGGCAACCACCGCACAGAAGGGTTGGTCGCGATGTCGCGTAATGAATTCTTCGGTCTCGCGAGTCAACGCATCGGTCAGATTCTCGTTCAGGGTCACCGGTTGGCTGTTTCGCAAAATCGGATTGTCGGCATCATAGTCGGGCTCGAAGCCACCCATATGCTTAGTCCAAATGGTGCGACCGTCGCTCGAGTGCCAACGGTCTCCGTGGGAACCGTTCGAATCGGGAATTGCGCGTCGTCGCAGCCATGTTACGTGTTGGGACCACGGGGGCGGAACATAGTAGTGCCCCTCATGGAGAAACCCAAAAAAATGATCAAAGCCGCGCCGTTGCGGATGGAATCGAGGCGTACCACCCAAATGCCACTTGCCGATCAATGCCGTTGCGTACCCTTGATCGCGGAGCAATTCGGCAAGCGTCTGTTCATTCGCAGGGAGTCCCATTCCGGGTTCCGCGTTTTGGGCGCCGATGGGATTGAATTCGAATCCGAATCGAGTCTGCATTCGACCTGTGATAAGTGCTGCACGAGACGCAGCGCAGAAAGGTGCCGTTACGTAACCACTGGTGCATCGAACACCGCGCGCCGCGAGCGCATCCAAATTGGGCGTCGGTAAATCGCCGCCGTAGCAGCCGAGTTCGCCATAGCCAAGATCGTCGGCGATCATCACAATGACATTGGGCCGACGAGAGGCTTGCTCAGCGAATACAGAGAGTTGGACGCATAGAAATGCAAACCACATCCATGCAAATCGACTAACGTGATGCGCGAACATAGGATCCATTCTCGAGTGCGACTGCGTGCATATTTGCCCCCGCTTCTGTTCGCACGGTGTACCCAACATTCTTTAAGTACTCGACGTCCGTGACGGAATAAGATTTTTCCGTGGCAATGTTTGAGCTTCCGTCGGTGTTGAGGCGGGGATAAGCCATCGAGGCGGCGATCGGTTGTTTTTCATACAGATATTGAGTTAGCACGTCAAAGAGGGCGTTGGGGATTTTGCGTCCACCGGTTCCACCGACGGCCAGTACAGGTGAACCGCTTCGAGTCACGATGGTCGGAATCATGTTATGAAGCGGGCGTTTGCCAGGTTCCGGTCCGTTAGGATGACTTGGGTTTGGATCAAAGCGTGAAAGTCCATGCCCAAGTGTTAAGCCAAGCCCATCGACCGTCACACACGCTCCGAATCCATTGCCATGAGTCAGAGTGAGCGCGACGAAATTGCCATGCTTGTCGGCAGCGCTCAGATGGATCGTGCCTGTATGATTGCGAGATCTCACACGGTGACTCGAAAGCGTCCGGTCGCGAACCGCTTTCTTTATTTGCGTGGCTGATTCTTGTGCATATTCGTTGGAAAGCAGCTTGCTCGTAGGGACGTTTCCGAAATCGGGATCACCGAGCAACCCAAGCCGATCACGCCAGGCGATTCTCATCGCTTCAACACGGGCATGCAATCGTTCGTTTGGATTGGTCATGCTGTTCCACTTGAGAGCATCCAACGTCCGCAACATTTGCAGTACGCTCATTCCTCCCGCAGTCAGCGGTGCGGTATAGAGGGTGTGTCCCGCCAGCTCCATCTTGAGTGGTTCGACCACTCGGGCACGGTAGTCGGCCATATCTTGGGCTGTGACGAGACCACCGTTTTTTCGGAATCCTTCGGCGATGCTTTGGGCAATGTCCCCTTGGTAAAATGCGTCGACCGAGTTGGCTTTTGCCAATTGCGTCAGCATGTCAGCGAGGTCTGGATTCTTGAATAGTGAGCCTTCTGCGACAGCATCGCCATTGGGAAAGTACAACTTCTTGGAGCCGGGGTCGTTTTGAAGAATCGCGTTCTTGCGAATGGCTGCCGCTAAGCTCTTTGGCCAAACGATCCCATTGCGTGCCAAGACGATGGCTGGCTGTACCAATTCATCGAAGCCTCGCGTACCGAACTTGTTGAGCATCAACTGCAATCCAGCGAGCACACCAGGAACTCCAGCAGTCAACCAACCCACGCTCAGCGTAGAATCCTTTGCATTCAAACCGTCGGGGGCTTTGCGAGCCGAGTTTAGCTGCAGCAAATCCTTTGGCGTGGACTTGGGAGCCGTTGAGTTGCCATCGATAGCAATGATTCGACGACCGCCATCGTAGGCGATAACAGCCGCCATACCATAGCCGCCAATTCCGGTACTGCTGGGAGCGGCGATGGCAGCCGTGAGAGCGGCCGCGACGACTGCATCGGTCGCATTGCCACCAGACTCAAGCACTTGCGAGCCAACTTTCTCGCCCGCTGCCTGGCCGACCACGGTTCCAATTCCATTCGGATGAGTCGATGCAGATATTTCTCGCACGCTGAATGTCGCGGCAGCAACCGAAGCGCCCGAGCAATATAAAAATTTTCGACGATTTGTTTTTGTGTTCACGATCGGGTTCCATTAATTCGAAGCGTTCCAACCGCACCATCGTAACCAAGAAACACACACGAGCAAATACGTTGCAAGAAACAGTCCCGCTAACAAACCAAACGCAATCGCAATACAAATTGTTTCGGTAGAAAATAGCGTCGACCAGGCTTGCCCATACCATCGCAATGTGGCGATTGCGGCACAGGGCATCAGTGCGCATGAAAGAGCCAGACATATCAAAATCCACGGCCCCAATATCATTCTTTGAGTCTTCAACGTCCTACGATACAGGTACATCGACTGTGCGGCGATGGCAACACCGAGAACTGCGGAAACGACGGACGATGTAAGTAGTTCGCGGTCCATACGATTCGTCCAATACATGAGGATCGAAATCGAGACTCCGGCGATGGCCATGAGTTCAAGAAGCGTCCACGTCGAGGTCCTGTCGATGTCACCGAGCGTTGCAGTACTTTCTAAGAACGCGACGCTGCCCCAGTTTCTTCGAAGCAATACAAGACAAAAGCCAGCGATGTAAAGAGATTCCCAATGCATGACATGCACGGACCTGGGTGCATGATGCATAGGAAGCATGCTGATGCAAAAAGCCAACAGCAGGGTTCCCGAGCTGACCCATAGACGAAGTGGGCGAGTCCGAATCGGAGTGCACAGAAACAAAAACGGGATCGCAATCCAACAAGCCGCGATCTGAGCAATTCGAAAAGATCGAATTCCGAAATCATTGTGGTACCGAAAGGGTTCGCTGGTCGCATTCATGCATGTCACCGCGATGACGATCGATACGATGAACCTCATCGACAAACTGCCTCGCCAATAAAGAATTGGAACCACGCTGGCCAGTACAATGGCGGGCATCAAGAAATCGTGCACGAACGTTTCGCAATAGAATACTAACAATGCGGGAAATCTTGTGGAGGCGGAAGTCCATCCAGAGTTGAAACGATACCAGTTCACGACAATCCGGAGGCACGGAGGCAATAAATTGAGAAGCCAACAGCCGCTCAAGGCAATCACTGCCAATCCCGAAAATCCCAACCATAGACTCTTGATCGATTCCCGTGATGGTTCGCCGGTAGGCTCACGGTCGTGAGCGTCACTCCAAGGATCGATCGAATCAACTGACATGGACAACTTTTTTTGTGTAGAAAATCGCAACTCGTAGGTCCGCATCTCCGAGGCGGACGGACTGGCAATTGATACCCTTTTCCCCCAATGTATCGATATTTCGAACCCGCTGCTAAGACAAAATGAAATCAGTGCACCGAGTTTTGGTTGATATCGCATACCAGCGTCTCGGAGATACGCTGCTACATAGATACGCTGCTACGTGGTAACGGGTACGTTCCCGACTTTGAAGACAGTTTCCTTGTATTGAAAGCCGATGGACTCGTAGAGACGAACGGCACCCACGTTGTGAATTGTAACTTCTAAATTCACCCGCTTGCATCCGCTGTCTCGAAAACCGCATAAAGCTTTGACTAGAAGACTTTTGCCAATGCCTCTCCCTCGAAACCGTGGAACCACCCCGACGTTTTGAATTGCCCCCTCCAAGTTGTCGAGCCTGAGTCCTTGAATTGTCCCGGCGGGAATGTCAGGTACCCCATTCTTGGCGACGACCGCAAGCCATGTGGCTTCCAGCACAAAATTGTTTCGTTGGGCTAGGTCTCGCATCAGTTGGCGGCACCCTTCCTTGTCCCCGAGACAAGGAAAGACGATGGCATCGATCTCGTTGCGAAAACTCTCCCATTTTGCAGATGCGTGTTGCCCAACCAATCTGTCGGACCAAGGAATGAACATGACATCATTCGGAACGCTATAGCGCATGGACGGAGAATCCAAATCCACGCGATCTAGTTCGATGCACATCCGATAGCGTTTGAAGTAGACGACAGGCATTTAATCTATGAGAGTCGAATTAGGATCTGGCCATTGCGGAACCTGCCGTGCGCGGATCGCTCACGGCCAAGAGTCCTTTGTCTGTCTGCTGAATGCCCTGCGCGATGGCTAACGAATTGGCGTGCTTGACTTCATGCCCAGCGGCCTCCAATTGCTTAACAATGGAATCGTGAAGTTCATTAGGTGAATTGGCGTCTGATTTTGCGATTCTTAGTCCGCCTAGACCAGATTCCACCGAGAGCGAGTTGGGGCGCCACTGGTGATGCACACGTGCGGACGAAATGGCCGTATTGAGCGGTTGCTGTAGATCAATGCAACGAACAATATTTTGAAGAGTTGCATTAATGATCTTGGGACCGCCGGCTGCACCGCAGGTGAACCAGGGAGTACCATCCTGACGAACAACGATTGAGGGACTCATGCTGGATAACGGTCGCTTGTTCGGCGCGACCGCATTTGCCTCAGAGCCAATCAATCCGAATGCGTTTGGAACACCTGGTGCAATGCTGAAATCGTCCATTTCATTATTCAGCATGATCCCAGTGCCAGGCACCATGACTTTGCTTCCCCAACTTGTGTTGACGGTATTGGTGATGGCCACCCAATTCCCGTCGGCATCTGCAGTCGTCAAATGCGTGGTATGTTTCTTGTCCGATTCGGAGCCGATACCTGTTCCGTGGCCAGCTACCGGCGTGGCTTTGGCAAGCTCGATACGTTTACTTAATTCTTTGGCATACGCTTTGTCTATCAGGAAGCTTGGGACCTGAACGAAGTCGCTGTCGCCGAGCCAGTGTGCGCGATCGGCAAACGCGAGCTTCATGGTCTCGGCAAGCAGATGGTAGAACTTGGCAGGCGATTCCTGATAAATTCCTGCCACGTCAAAATTCTCGATAATGCTGAGCATTTGCGCAATGTGAATACCACCGGAGCTTGGAGTTGGGAAACCGAAAACACGGTGGGTTCGGTAAATCGATTCGACTGGCTTGCGTTCCACGGCTTGATAATTGACGAGATCGCTTTTGGTCAGGACTCCACCAAGCCACTTGATGTACGATGAACATCGACTTGCAAAATCGCCGCTGTAGAACCAATCAGGTCCGTAGATTGAGATCTGTCGGAGCGTATCGGATAGATCGGGTTGGCGAAGTTGTTCGCCGACCGCTATCGCTTTGCCGTTCGGGTTAAGCAATGTCAGGCGACTGGATTCGTATTTCCGTAGATGCTCTGTTTCCGAAGCGATCGCATGGTGCGTCGCTTCACCGATTTCGTATCCCTCGCGAGCGATTTGAATGGCGGGAGCAAACAACTTCTTCCAAGAGGTTTTTCCCAGCAAGGAATGAGCTTTATGAAGGGCGGCCAGTTGTCCTGGTACCGCAATGGCCAACGGCCCGTTTTGGCTAAGGTCGACCGACGGTTTTCCATCACGTAAGAACATTTCAGGTTTGGCTGCGAAGGGGGCCTTTTCACGACCATCGATTGCGATGATTGTCCCGGATGAGGACCGGATGAGGACCAGGCAACCGCCACCTAGGCCAGAGTTGTGACCATCGACAACACCCAAGGTAAGCGCTGCGGCGATTGCGGCATCGACCGCGTTTCCTCCTTCGGAATAGACAGATATGGCTGCTTGGGAAGCGAGAGGATGAACGGTTGCAACCACATTGGCACCCACTGCAGTCCGTGTGACTCTTGGTCCCACGGACGCACCTCGAATATCTTGGGACCAGACCGGCATCGAGTTGCATGCAAGCCCGAATGAACTTGCGATGCCAGCGGATTGAAGAAAGTCCCTACGCGTTTTCATGTCATTCTTGCAACCTATACAACAACCTAGTTTGGATCCCTGGTCGGTCCGTGTAGCATGGAGCTTCGCGGCAAAAAGTGACACAACGCAATACCCACGAAGTAGAGGCCGATGAGAGGCACGCCCATTCCGATCATTGTATACACATCCGCAGGGGTCAGGATCATCGAGATAAATGCAATCACCAGAACGGCCATACGCCACTGCGACAAGTATACTTTGACCGTAAAGATCCCGAGTCGCTCCATAACGAGCATGACGAGCGGAAGCTGGAATGAAATACCGAACCCTAGAGGGAGCATCAAGGCAAACGACATATATTCGGTCAATCGAGGTGTGACCCCGATGTTCATGCTGGCGTTAAAATCCAACAAAAATCGGATGACCAGTTTAAAGATGACAAAGAATGCCAAGAACGCACCGGACCAAAAAAGCATCAAACTAAAGGGCAAGAAAAAGTACACATACCTGCGTTCGTGGGGATAAAGGCCGGCAGAAACAAACGACCAGATGTGATAAAAAATACCCGGACTGGCAACGATAACTGCCAGCACGAAACCGGCCTTAAACCAAATCATGAACGGCTCTTGTAGACCGAGTGCTTCGGTGGTGGCTTTGATAGGCAAAAAATCGCGGAATGGTACCAACATGTCGGGAGTTGGCAATCCTGCGGCGTCGGGGTTCGCCAATTCCTCTTCTGAAAGCTCGCCGGAGATGGCTTTTTTCCATCGTCCCAATTCGCGATACACGATGTGAGGTGCCCGTTGGGTATCGTACATCCACTTTTTCAGCTCAGGCGACACAGTTTCTTTGGTTGTCGCTTCCATCTCCTTGACGTTTTCCCCAACATAGTAGTCGAGTAAAGCGGCCTCCAAGGGACCTTGCATAAATTTGACAACTTCGCCCGCAAACGGGAGCCCAACGCACAAGCCTACGGCCAACCAGATGGCACACCAAACCAGCGAGCGTCTAAGTTCTTCGAGGTGGTCACCAAAGCTCATCGAGCTTTTCTCGAACAGGTCATCTGCTTTTTTGAGCGTAAGGTTGTTTTTGGCCATCAATGAACTCTCTAACGAACTAGTTTCGCTTGCCTGAGCAAGCCGTGGTGCGTAGTTATGGCTGGTCGTGTAAACTTGTCCAGTATCCACACCGCCGATATCCACACCAATTGGGTCACTCCAGTTTGTTCTTTCGCTTCCTTTTGGCAATCCATGTTTTTACCAGTTGAGCCGATTCGCTTTATTCCGAACTTTCGGTCGTATATTTGGGGAGGCGATCGATTGGCGTCTCAGCTTGGGAAAAAGCCTCCTGGAAACGGCGTTTGGGCCGAAAGTTGGGAGATCGTGGATCATCGCGAAGCGGAGTCGGTAGTCGAAGAAGGGCCATTTACCGGCTGGACCCTGCGACAATTGATCGAGTCTTTTCCGTTGGAGATGGTTGGGCAAGATACGCCGAACGAACGGTTTCCGCTGCTACTCAAGTATTTGGATTGCCAACGGGTGCTGAGCGTTCAGGTCCATCCGGATGATGCGTATGGCGCAACCATGCCGCAACCAGATCGAGGCAAAACCGAAGCGTGGTACGTGATTGACGCCGCGTCCGGCGCGAAACTTTACGCCGGTCTCAAGCCTGGCGTCGACCGCGTAAAGCTGCAAAAGGCCATCGCAAATGACGAAACCGAAGAGTGTTTGCATGTGCTCTATCCCAACG
>JBEBHM010000975.1:0-2823 GCA_040080875.1 Pirellula sp. | reverse complement strand
ACTGAAACCAGTGCGTTTTGCCATCTTCGAAAAGGTGTGGCCAATCGATCTCTGAGACAACACTCGTCAACTTGCCCTTGGGTATAAACTCAATCTCAAACACACTCCATGGTTACCCAGAAGCGAATCACGTTGTCCATGCTCGACATTGTCCCCGTAATGCAAGTATGATGGGAAAGCGAAAGTCCATAGGGATCAATTTCAAAATGTTCGACCAATGGGCCAAATGTGTTTGACACCGCTCGACTTGCCGCATCCGTCTTCGTCAAATCGTGCTCCACGTTGATGAACTGCCCGTTGGCATAATACGAGTTCACCAAATAAGCTTTGCAGCGAATCTTTCCATCGAGCCTCATACTTTCGGTTCTCATCGGCAGCTTCGAATCGGGTTTACTCGCTTGATTGGAGGAGTATCGCAGTTTTGTTGCGGAATCGGCAATATGGATTGCGGACCCCTCCTTTAGGACCAATTGATCTCTGTGCTTTGCATGAATTGACTGGCTAAATCGGATCATTAATCCCTTGTGCGCGAACTGGTCATCAGCTTCGACAAGGTATTGGTCGAGTCTTTTTTTTGCATTGTCAATGTACGGTCGGCCAACGCGAAACTTGTCACAACAGACGACGGGTTCTCTTTGGATACCGTTCCTGGGATTACACATTCGTGTGCGGTCACCGAAGAACGCAATCGACAGCGACCTGTCTTGTCTTCGACAGTAGAACTATCCGTCACGATTACAAACTTCATGGGCTCTGTTTTTTTTGTGTCTAGAATTATCGACGCGGGCAAAATTACTCGCGGACCTGAACGCCGGAGTGGTACAGATACCAAAAACTCACGCTCTCCTTCCCAAACTGAAAACATGATTTCTGTTGCGAACGCCAAATCCGTGCTTTTCAAACCCTTATCGGCGGAAATGCGAATTTTCGTGGAATGTGAGCCATGCGTTTGGTTAAGAACACGAAATCGATCGTCATGGCACTTGATCGACGGTTTTTTAAGTTTGGCCAAACTCCAATCGAGCGTGATCTCCGCTTCTCGATCTTCGGAGAGCGTGATCATCATTGGGTTTGTTGTTATGGCGGCAACAAAAACGCCGGAAATTCGGATTGCACCCGTTCGACCGCTTGAGAATTCGACATCCAATCTCGCTCCGGCTTACGGAAATACGAGAACACATTCGTAAATGCTTTCGTGTCGCCGGATGCCATTTGTCGACAACTGCCGGTAATGTAGTCATCGTCGATCATCGACGCCACCTCACAATCGACTTAGACAGGCTCGCATTAGAGAGAGAAGCAATCGTCGCGCCATAATCAACCCTCGTTGCAAGAATGATTGGACGTAAATCACATGGACAAGACAAAAGAGCCACTGATTATTGCGGACTCGGTGTTGGAATGCAAATATTTTTTGGCGTTCACGAAAAACGCTTTCACCTATCACCGTTGTATGTCCAGTCGTTTCAAATCGTCTTCGCAACAATCGGGGCAGGGTAGGGGGCTCAGCTGGGAGCAAACCAAGCGATTGAGGACAATCGCTCTTTTCTCCTTCTCACATCAATCGCAGTTTCTTTCGAAGGAGAAAACATCGGGCTGGCTAAAGCCCCACTGTTGACCCCACTGAGGAACAAGTTCATTTGGAATCCGACTTGAATTTGCCAAGCAGTGAATAAATGGCGATCAATGCATGATCCATCATTTCTTCGCCGGCTCCTATTTGAACCCAGCTCACGGTGGAGTCGGCGCCATATCCTCCTTCGGCCGCGCCCTCGATGGTTGGAAAGTACATATCATGTCCATTGCAATATCCAAGGAACAAGGTCTTCACGGATTTGGATCGTTGCTTGAGCCGCATACCGTGCTGACAAAAAAACTCACCGGACGCACCCACCAGCGCAAGCTCTTGATTGACCAGAACCGTTGTGAGGTGAGGATTGATAACGTTCTTTCGCAGCTCCTTGTTCATCGAAGCTGAGGCAAGCTCTGGAAAGAAGGCCGTGCTAAACATCAACGCGGTTAAGGGATTTGAAAATGACAAGCGAGTCGGATACTCAAACGATTCTTCTTTTGCGAAAAGGGAGGGTTTGTTGGGAGCTTGAGTTGCAATCGATTTCGAAACATCGACGGCATGCTCTGCGATCGCTTTACCAAACGCTTCCACGCCCCGAGAGTGATCATCTGACATCGTCGACAAGTCACCGGACGCTCCCTGCATGAACATACAATGGGTCGCTAATTCTTTTTCGACCGAGTTCATCATTTGGCCAGGCCAATCGGCTGAGAAACGAAGATCGTTGGCAGGAATCATGGTCGGATGGGCAGCGTAATTGACAATCAGAGCGATCGGCTGACCGCTGAGATCATCCAGTCGAATCACCGCTAGTTCCTGATCGACTGGTTTTGGTTCTAGCTTTGAATGTCGATTACGATTCATGGCAACCGGCTTGGATCCCCAGCCGATCTTCGCAGGTTGTACAGACGCGGCGGCATCGTTGATGGCTACGATAATCTTTGCTTCGAGTTCTGTAGCATAGGCCACCGCATCGTCGAAACGTCCTTTACCCTTGCCAGGTTCATCGAGCAGTTCAATCACTGGCCCGTGATGCGTATGCGAACCGGAAATGAGGATGAAACTTACGTTCGATTTTTCTTTGATGGCAACGCGAATCCTGGTTAGCATCGCTTCAGTTGGGGAACGTCCCAGATCCAATCCAACGATTGCCAGCTTGTCAGCGCCCGTATCGATCACGATCGCTTTGGCAAATAGTGGATCGCGAATTCCGGTCGACAAGGCCGCATGCCGCTCTCCATATCCCCACA
>JBEBHM010000974.1:0-2825 GCA_040080875.1 Pirellula sp. | reverse complement strand
GGCAAAAGCGAAACACTTGTTGTAGGTCCGCATCTCCGAGGCGGTCAACCAGCGTCTCGGAGATACGCTGCTACAATTGCAATTCATGGATGCGCCTTGTGATCGATTCGATAAGTATCTCCAAACAACCAGCCCCGGTGGCTGCAATGACTTCTTGATAGATACCATAGCCGAATGCATGTGCGGGCGGGATGTAGCCGGGTTGCCAACCGTTGGTCAACGTCGCGATCAAAACCGGGCGCGGTGCGAAGCGGTGTCGGAGCGTTGTTTGGAAAACTTGATATAGCTCGCCAGGTAGGAATAGCCAAATCGCATCGCCGATCGCCCCCACCTGAACTTCCAAAGGATACGCAACGCCGGGTACCAGGGCATCCAGCCTCGCCAATTGTCGCGTCCGCTGTTCGACTTGGGCCCTGCAGTCCCGAACGGTTATTTCATCACCGTGATGTCTGGCCTGTGTTTCTTTTTCTTGCCAATACTCTCGTTCGGTGTGAGACTGCATGACCGTGGGTAAATCGTGCCTATAAGGCAATTCGACAACGAACCGATCCCAACGATATGTACGATGACGATTCAGTGTCTCGGCATCCAAAGGCTCATGGCACCATGTGCCGATCGATGTGCCCGAAGTTACTGCACCGGTGTAACGGTACTCGGTGCCGGCGGGCGGCATGCCTTCGAGCGCCGACAGTGCCGCATAGCCGACAATTCGTCCATTCCGATCCGCAACTTCTGTATCGCCAACAAATCCGTGGCGTGGCCCAAGATCACCCGATGCTCCTTGCAAAAAAAGACACGTTCCGCCAAAGGCTGACTCGATCGTCTGACGCATGGCTCCAATCCAATCTGGGCTAATGAGCGTGTTGTCCCAGGACAAGGTCGTGGGATGGCACGCATAATTGACCACGGTTGCAACGGTCTGACCGTGCGGATCGTCGATTCGAGCCAAGACGAGCGTATCGTCGGCCGCCCCGTTTGGATTGAAGCCACACACGAATCGATTCAACTGAGGATCCTGAAAATCTCGGTGAGCTGCCAAGTTACAACGGCCAGTTCCGTACACGATCGTCCCTTCTTGCACGCGGTCCTGAACTTGGACGGCCAAGTCCGCAACTCGCATTACAAGATCATCGAGATACGGCCCGATGTGTTCACCGCCAGGCAAGTGGCTGCGCGAACGGGACATCCATCCGGAGCCATGGGTATGCGTTAACGTGATCAAACAATTTTGTGACTCCGCTCCGGTCCACTTCGAAATCGCATCTCGAATAGCGTTCAGGTCGCTTGAGTCCAGGATGCAGTGATCGAGTGAGACAACGACATGAGGATCGGGCGATGGGCTGTCCAGTGACTCGAGCCAAAGCAGAGTGGCCTGCAGCGGTCGATGCACACCGGTGGCTTGGTCATGCATGGCGGCTCCCCACATCCGATGATAGATTCCGATCGGTGGCGTGATGTCGCATCGACCGATTGCCGATCGGCATCGTGACTGGGGTGTCTTAACTCGATTCATTCTCGTCTCCAAAGAGGGTTCCTTTCGGATTGAGCAGAGCCCAACAAACGGCGTCGATGGCCATGATGAATGCAAACAGGAGTAGCATCAGGTTCCAGTTGCCAGTTGATGTTACCAATTTTGCAGCAACGAGTGGAAACAAAGCAGCTCCCATATTCCCACACATGTTCATTGTGCTAAACACCGTAGCAACGTAACGCCCGCCAAACTGAATCGCAACCGTATATCCGCTGACACCACCAAAGGTTGCAAAAAAGACTCCCAATGAAATGAGGGCGATACTCGCATTGGCATCGACGACGAAAAAAGCGCAGACAATGAGCGCGGAACAGACACTCATTCCCAGGATCGCGATACCTTGCCTACTGAGCCGTTGATTGCCGGTTCGTTTTAGAAGCCAATCAGAGAACAGTCCGCCGGTTAAACTACCTACTACGCCGCCGAGACCGACGATCGTGGTCATAGCCCCAGAACCGAGTAAGGATACTTCACGCGTCTTTAGCAAAAATGTCGGAAACCACGTGACAAAGAAAACCATCCCTGCCGCGCGAAAAAATTGCTGTGCACACAGCAATCCCATAGAAGGGCTTTGGACGAGCCGCAACCAATCCACTTGGTGCTTATGCTCAGTCGCGTTCCCCGACACCGTTGGAAGTGTCCGTGCGCTTACCAATAGCAAAAACGCAACGGTCCAAACGACTCCGGGAATGGCATAGGCACACAACAACAATCGCCACGGATCAATGCCCCAAGCATTCGACATGGGCATCAACGACCGGAGAGCGGCAGCAGTGAGCAATGGAGCAATAGCACCACCGATCAACATGCCGCTGGCCAGTACCCCGTTCGCTCGAGCGCGTTGGCGATCAGGCAGAAGTTGGCCGATGGCCTTGGCGGCGCATGGAAATGCTCCCGCTTGGGCGGCGCCCATCAACCCCCACAAAACCAGCAATGATGCAAACCCAGTTGCAAATCCACTCAGGAATGTTGCGACGGACCACAGCGTACACAGTGCTGCAAGCGTCCGTCGGCTACCGTATCGATCCGCCAACCAACCGCTTGGAATCTGCATCAGACCGTAACAAAAGTACCATGTGAATTGAATCCACCCCATTTGCGTTTCAAGCTCGGCGAACTGAAGATCACGAGCAATATCAGCTGCGGGAACACTCATGGCCGCCCGCTGAATGTAAGCGATGCCAGCACAGCAAGTGAGGCAGGCCAGGACGATGTACTTTCGGTCAACCATTTTGACACTTCTCGCCGATCTCCACCGAGTTCATCTCGGTGGGATCAAGACTTATGGCTAGGT
>JBEBHM010000973.1:0-2828 GCA_040080875.1 Pirellula sp. | reverse complement strand
CGCGAATGTCCTTGCTTCGGCGGTCGCGATAATAAGTTGCCTCGGCCATTGCAAGTTGCTGTTCAGCATCATTAGGTAGAAATTTGATCACTTGCCGACCATTGTGTGGCACGCCTGCGGCTTGAAGAATCTGTCGCTCATACTGCAACAAAACGTTTTCGTTCAAACTGACAAATTTCAAACGCTTGCGAGCCTTTTCCTCCTTGGGGGTCACTGACTTCTTAGCCGGTGCACTGGATACATTGGTGACATAATCGATCGTTGGAATTCCCCCGCCGATGGCACCCACGTCGATCTTGAAAGCCTCCAATTGAATGGCGTAATTGCGTCGATCCCTGGCCGTGAATTTAAGTTCCCATCGTTCGTATTTTGGGATGATGTTATCACCCTCGCCTTCGGGGCCGGGCGGTCGACTATCCCCCTTGCCGCTCGTGTCTCCGGCCATGGCCGAATCCAAACCATCGAGAGCGGACGAAACAGTGCCGATCGTTTCGCTGACCAGCTGCAGAGTCTGTTCCATAGCCGGCTCGTTGAGCTGATCGACTTCGTCCGATGACGGAGGATCAAAGTCCCTTTCGTACCCCTCGGAATGGTCCCCGCGACCTGCGATGCTTTCCGGCGCAAGACTAATGGCAGGTTGTGATTCAGTCGTAATGCGCATCAAGAAAAACAACGTCAGGATCAAGACTGCCATGCCGATCAAAATGACCAAACTGATGAGCATGCTCGACGCTTGATCAACCTTGTTGGCGCGCATCGACGACTCGTCGACATCGAAGATGCTTTTCTTAGGCGTTGCGTTGGTAAGGGAGGAAGCCATGTTAGACGTTTGCGTGCTATGAGTGAAGGCGATTGGGGTGTTTACTGGCGGCAGGTCAGTCTACAAATACGTAATCGGGTCGAATGGTGAGAAACCATTTTTTCCATTGCTCTGCGGCGCGGGCCCTGTCCGTTTGAGTCAACGGAACATTTTGTGGCAGATGGCGTGTATCGAGCTGCCGAGAGATCAATCGGAGCGAGTTTTCGGCGTAATGCGGGATGCGGGGGTCGGGATCGGTCAAGGCATAGATCAATGGAGGAATGAAATCGAGGCTGTCTCCTCGCCCCAGCATCTTGGCGGCGATCCGGCGAGCGTTGAAGTCTTTAGCATTGAGCAATCGAACGAATCGACTGAGCTGTTCCTGGCGTCTTTTGGGGTCCTTGTCCAATAGCATTCTGTCGGGTGCCAAGGATTCTTCGCCTTCGGTCGCCTTGTCATCCTCCAGCATGATGAGCGCGTCGTCGATGGATGTGGTTGCGTTCTTGCTGATGATTCGCCCACCTCGCGTGGCGATGGACGTGACATCATCGGGTAGATCACCGATTCCCACGTTGAATGCCTCGCTCAAATCGCCGATGGCTTTCTGAGTACTTCGCAACAAAAAGAGAATTGAAAAGGCAGTCGAAACGGCGGGTGATAGAAAAGTCGTCGTCTCGCCCGGCTTGCTGCCCCAAGACCCATCCGGAGCCTGCGCTTCCTTGAGAAGTTCGACGCCGTCGACATACCATGGTGGACTTTTGACCTGCTTGCCACGCGTGATTTCAAGGAAGGATTCGTAACGTTCTTTGCTATAGACGTAGTAGTAGTGGAAATTGATATCGCGAGTGTACGGGTTCATTGCGAACCAGTTTTCAGACCGTTTCGTAACGGATTCCACTCGGCTGCGATCGACATTGATTTCGATGCGTTTGCCGTCGGTTGCGACGATTCGGCGGAAAGCAGCTGGAATGATCCCCTCCTCATCCTGGCTCTCTTTGTGCTTGCTTCGGTATAGTCCGAGCGTATCACCTCCCATCAAAAGAGCCGACAAGCCAGCGGCGGTCAGCGAATTAGACGGCGGATTTTGAGTCGCCTGAGAAGGGTACTGATACGGCCAGCCTCCCGCATTGTCTTGTGCAGCCATCAGGAAATTGATAGTACGCTCGATTGTATCGTTGGGAACTTCGATGCCCGACTGGTTCATTGTCCAAAAACAGAGCATGGCATACTGGGTTTGGGAAATATCGCCTGATTGAGCTAGAGAACCGCTTGGATAGCCGAATCCTCCATGCGGTTTCTGAGCGCGAATCAGATAGTCGCGGATTAGTTTGGCAAAGTTACCGTTGGCATCGACATCGACGGTAGGGAGAAGCATTCCGGCGACTGAAAGGACGTAGACAGATTTTTCTTCGGCTTGGTATCTGGTGTTGGCGGTGGCCTGAGCGACTTTTCGAGCGGCATCGACGCCGAGCCGCACGAGCTGGTGGTTGGGGTCGCTGGTGACCTTGAAAGCGCAGTAGCCGACGAGGATTGTCTCACCTTCACCATAGGTTCCGGCTTTCCCAGCATTCCGTTCGAGATAGGCCAGACCTCGATTGACGAGTTCTTGAACAACCGGATGTTCGGGGGTGTATTTTTGTGACAGGACGACGGAGAGACAGGCAGAGTGAAATATCGCCACGAAGAGGCACAAGCGTGGAAAATGCGTTGAAAAGCGAAGCTTGTGGGAATACAAAATGCGATTCCTAGTGCCAAGAATTGCGGAGAACAGTCAGATAAGTTTTGACGGGAGAACGGCGTCGTTAAGAATCTTAGGTTATCCTTTGGTGGCGAGGATGACAAATGGAGAGGGGTTGAATTGACAAAAAGCGGGTGTGAAAATACATTACGTGTGGTTTTTGGATGGTTAGGTAGCTCAGTTGGTAGAGCAACGGACTGAAAATCCGTGTGTCGCCGGTTCGATCCCGGCCCTGACCACTCTCTTTCTATCTGCGTTTTTCCAGGCTCGAACGCAATTTTTGTATTACCG
>JBEBHM010000972.1:0-2832 GCA_040080875.1 Pirellula sp. | reverse complement strand
TCCAGCCGGAATGAGTGCCCCGGAACGCGCTCGGCTTGCGAATGCAGTGATTGGATCTGGATTCTGCATGGACCCATTGTTCTGGGGAAACCAAATGCGCTATGGCACCATGTTGCGAGAGCGAAGTTGGGAAAATATTCGTCGCGCAAGTTTTCCGTTCTATCACGAGACGTACCCACAATCTATGGATCCGTTCGATACCAGCGGTGGCACTTTTTATTCGCCTCGTATGACGCGAGTCTCTTTGCGAGACCCATCGGCCAGCGTGATGGGGGGGTGGCTGAAATTGCCTGCGTCACGACAACTGGCTCAGATAAGTGGCGGCGACATTACGGTTGCTACGCCCGAACAGGATCGCAGCTTGAGTCCTATTCGCAATGTGGTCGCGAGTTTTGCAACCGGCTCTTTGCTTACGACTCTTCAAGGATCGGAAGCCAATTCAAGTTCGTCATGGATTGCAACCATGGTGGCTGCAGAAGATACGCCAGTAGTCGAGGCGAGTATGGTTCCGCTCCCAACCAGCGGACTGCCTTTCATGCCCGAGACGTACGAATTGTCAGTTGTCATGATTGCTAAAAGAGATGTGCGTGAGCTTTCGCTTCTTGATAGTGCAAATCCCGGCGACCCGACCGCCGCCTACAATGCGTTCAAGAGTGCTGGCTCGCCTCCCACTAGCGAGCGATTGATGAGCGTTTCATTTCCCAATCCGACCGAAGCGCAAACGTCGGGAACGTTTGAAATCGAACTGTCCGCCGACATCTCGGTCAGTGCGAATATGAAGGTTGGCGATTGGCTGATGTTGTCTCGCGAAACCTATATGGAACCCGTGGACGACCGACTTAGCCGTCGCTCCAGACACAAGTGGTATCGCGTGATTAGTGTCGATGTGCCGCAAGCGGGCAATTCGACGTTCCAGCGAGAAGTGCGAGTCTCCGGTGCACCCTGGGGATGGACCACCAACGAGTTTGAAAAGATCCAACGCGCTCCAAACGTTCCGCCACCTGCGTTTCCGCAGACGGTAGCCACCTTGATCCCAAACGTTGTCAATGTTTACCAACGTGCATATCGGGTAGCCAACTAATCACGTGATATCGCGGCGCTCGCCGCGTGCAGTCAATACACATGCCAATCGAATCGTCGACAGCCAACAGCTCTCCACACACACAAATTGAGAGAGAGACAAGTACCATGACAAGTCGTAGCAAAAGTTCGTTCCATCGGCAGGTGGCCAATCGGGAGGGCGTACGTCGGCAGGGCGTACGTCGGCAGGGCGTACGTCGGCAGGGCGTACGTCGGCAGGGCGTACGTCGGCGTAGGGCAGGGCTGATCCTGTTGATCGTATTGGGGATGTTAGCGCTCTTTACGTTGTTGGCGGTTACGTATTCCGTGAGCGCCACGGCTTCTCGCGCAGGCACCCGGGGCATGGAGGTCAAAGCAAGGAATGGGTCGTTAACGATCGCGGGGACCGCCAAGGCCGTGGTGACTGACGTTATTCGCGGAACCAACAATCAAAAGTCTCCGTTCTATCGACAGAGTTTGCTGGAAGACATATTCGGCCCCAATCCGATCATCACTCAATTTGGCCCCTACAACATCTCCTCGGGTAACTCGGCCCGTCGATTCTATGTAGCGCAAACGGGCGTCAACTTGGTCAAGCTATCCATCTCGCCTCAAACGCAACTCAATGGTCCCCTCTCGGATTTTGAGAACGAATACAATTCTCGCATCATGACGATTATGGAGGGGCCGCTCTCTGGCCAATCGTTCCGGATCTTGAAATATGTCGGCTATGTTCGAGACAATACTCCAGGTGCACCTGCTGATCCAAACATTGTCGCGACACCTTGGTCGGCTCCCGGGTATATCGATCCGCTAGCAGCCGACACACGCTATTCCATTCTCGTGGACTTGAATGAAGTCATCGGCAGGGAGTTTACGGGCGAGTACTTCGATGTCACCACATCGAGTCTCAAGACGGCCAGCTTTTCGGTGGAAGAGTGGATCACTCGATTTGGTGTCCAATCCCTGTTCTATTTACAAACCGGGCCAGCCAATTTCATCGGCTACAAGCTGTTGATCAATGACGCTGCATACAATAGTCCCGGCATCGGCTTGGAAGACGTGGCGGCGGTGCCGGATCCGGTCAACGGAACCAATCCGCCCATACCAATTCGAGGTTTCGGAAACATCGACGCAAAACGATTGCTCCGAACGCTTCGCGAAATTTCGCCAGCCATGTTGACGCATTACGATTATTTGCAAGATCCTGCGCTCATGGCCACCAATCCGTACGACAGCAGTGTAGGTGTCGATGGGATCGGAACGGCCCGTACCGATGTTCGCCAATTTAAGTTGAATGGTTCGAGCAACGAGGCGTTCGATGTTTCGGATTACCGCGATGCGTTCTTGGCCAATCAATCGTTTGCGGGTGGAGTGCTCACGATCAAGCCATCTTATCACAACCCCGAGGTGGTCAACTACATATCGCACTTGTTCGGTAATCCATCGGGCCTATCACCAGGTGACGTAAATGAATTGATTCGGCTGATCGATGCGTCCACTGCGAGGGTTCTAAGTTACCTTACCAACAACTCGGGCTTTCGCGAAAACGATCCTTCGGTTGTCCGATTGCCATCGTCCTTTAGCTGGTCAACGCCGCCGACCGCTCCTGAAATTGCGATTCTTCGTGGATTTGTGCTTAACCAGATCATGGGTCCGTGGGATGTCGACAACGACGGTGATGGGATTCCAGACAGCGTTTGGATCAATCCGCAGATGCCGATCGTCTACGCCCCGGATGGTCGAAGACTTCGCGCCCTTGCGGCAGTCTTG
>JBEBHM010000257.1:0-10702 GCA_040080875.1 Pirellula sp. | reverse complement strand
GTTGTTGACGCACGTGAAGTCGGAGTCGAGGAATTGAAAGATGCTCATGTCGCCGCGCAGCACTGCGCCGAAGAAGTGGATCGGCTCTAGCCGCATGGCTGCCGAGATAGTATCGTCGAAGCCGGGGTAGCTGTCCGCATGCACGACAACGCGCTGCAAGCGATCAAGTTCAAGCCATTGCTCCGTGAACTGCTCGATGAACGACCAAGCCCGATCATCCTGAATCATCCGTCGAACCTGTACGGACAACTCGGTCGGCTCGTGCAACTTCCCCTGGTCCGCTAGCCGCAGTAGTTCCTCGTCAGGCATCGTGCTCCATAAGAAGTACGAGAGCCGGGACGCAAGTTCATGATCGGTCAGCTTTTCCTTCGCACCACGTGTACGGCTGGCCGGAAGACCGAGAAAGCGTGGCGAACTTAAGATGACGCCAAGCGTCTCACGCAGACTTGTTTCCAACGACTCGGTGTTTGCGCGTGAACGCGTCCAATATTCAATGAGCCGATCCAACTCGGCCGAGGCCAGCGGTCCACGATAGGCGCGCGTTGCAAAGCGGCGCAGGACTTCGCGTGCATACGCTTTCTCGTCCAGCCCTTCGTTAGAAAACAGAATGTCCGTATGTGTCTTCGGTGGCCAAGTTTCGAAAAACGGACTCTCGATTTCAATCCATTCGATTTTTAGCAACGGCGGTGTCTCTCCGTCGATCTTTTGAGCCGAATTCCACGCGGACAGGATGGTCGAGTTCCTTTTGTTAAGCGCACTGGTATTCGGAACCGAGACGTTCTCCATGCGAACCCGAATCTCGTATGTACGGGGTTCGGTATGCTCGATCGCGGTTGGCTCGCCTACGGTCTTCAGTTCGACGCCATGGAAATTCGACGATCCCATCGCGACCGTCAGGATTGGAATGCGGGAGGAGTCAGTACTAGCTTCGGACTCAACACGCGAGGCATGAACCTTGATAACGGTTTCGCCCTTTCTGAACGCCTGTTGTAAGCGGAGGGCGACGCAATGTTCGGGCGGCTTCACAGCCGCCTCTCGAAAACGCACGATCGCCGACGGCGGCAGTACGCTAGGCGGGAACGGATTGGGTGGCTTGTCGGGGCGCTTTCCACCGCCTGGAGGTGATAGGGGTGCCGTCCCTATATTCGTGATCTCGAACGGTTGGCTTGGGTAATCGAACGATTCTCCCGGGCTTTTCGCCGGCCTCGGAAGCGGCTCGATTCGGAATTCCTGAATGTGGATTCGGTAGCGATGAACCACCGGTGGCGGTCCTGTCACGAGCGCCTCGGACAACGCATCGTCGGCGATCTGAAGATATGTCTCATATTGCAATGGCGACATCCGCAGCACGTCCCCGTCGTTGCGAAAGCCCTCCTTCGATTTACCGTCTTCGGGCAGCCGGCTACTGAATTCGATTTTCAGGCCAAGCAGATCCTGCATCGTCCGCTCGTACTCGCGGCGCGTCAGGCGTCGGAAGGTCGGCGCCTCGTGTTGCGGCAGTTCCGCTTGACGGCTCTCTTGCGCGATCCAGGCCATCATCAATGCGCGATCTTTCTCTTCGAGAGCCGGTTCCTTGGCAGGAGGCATATCGCCAAATTCAAGGCGGTCCATCACCGCAAGCCATCGCTCGCCATCGCTGCCCTTGATGAAATCGGGATCGAATTTGTCGATCCGCAAATCCCCTTTCGGTTTTTCTACGCCGTGGCAAGAGTAGCAATGTGTCCGAAACAGCGACTCGACGCGGGCAAAGGGTATCGAATCATCCGCGCCAAGTACCATCGATCCGAACCCAACAAGCAGAACACCGAACGCAATAATCCGTGCCTTTAAAGTAGGATGCATTCGAAGAATTCCGGTCCGGGGTGGGTGGATAGGCGGGTCAATGATTTACTATAGATTGACTCTGAGTCAGGCACCAGTCTTCGTTATCATCGGTTATTCCCATTTCCAACGCAAGCGCACGAACGTCCGCAAATAGAGGCGCTTCGACAAGTCCATTGTTACCAGGTGATCAACGTAAGTAGAGAGGCCACAGGCCTGCGAACAACCAGATGAAAGGCAAACGAGACACACGACCCACCGATTAATCCGGCTGAGGCACTTCATCGCAAATCACCTTGAAAGACACCAAGGTGTTGGGGCCAAACGTAGTGCTGATCGCCACATCGACCGCATCTCGTCCGCGCGCGATCAGAACCCGGCCAATTCGGGGAACATTGTTGCGTGGATCGAAGACATGCCACTGACCGCCGAGGAACGCCTCAAACCAACCCGCGAAATCCATCAGGCCGTAAGGGGGCGGAGTGCCCGCATCTCCAAGATAGCCCGTGCAATAGCGGGCTGGGATATTCAGGCAACGGCAGAATGCAATCGCCAAATGGGCGTAGTCCCGACAGACACCGACACGTTCGCGAAACGTCTCGACGGCCGTCCGGGTTGCGCGAGCCTGCATGTAGTCGAAACGGATGTAGTTATGCACAAAGTCGCAAATCGCTTGGACTCGAGCCCAGCCGAGCGGCGTTGGCCCGAACTCCTTCCAGGCAAAATCAGCCAAGAGATCCGTCTCGCAATAACGGCTTCCCAACAGGAAAACCAGCGTCTCGTCGGGCAACTCCCAAACCGGATGCTGTCTGGCCGTAGACACCGCCTGCTCTGCCAACCCAGTTGAGCGAACAATTGCCGAAGTGCTGATCGTTGTCCGACCGATCGGCGCTTCGATGCGGCTGCACCAGTTGCCAAATCCGTCCCGGTAGGGTGTGATCATCACCGCAGGTCTGGTCACGAGATAATCGGGCTGCACGATTTCGTGGGCGTGGCTGTAGTGGATGTTGAGCATGAGCAACATCGGCGTTGGTTGCGGGCAATCGTAAATCAGTTCGTAGCCGACTTTGAGGTAGATGATGTTGCTCGCTCTCACGGGGCTATAAAGATGAGAATGTCATTTATTAACATTCCAGCGAAAACGCGTTTTCGATGAGTCGAAAGATTCCCACGGTGTCCATCGTACCGCTCGGCGAGTATTTGGGAAGGTGAAATACGTGTCGGCGCTAGGAGGTGGTCCCACTTTCCACTCTGTGTTTTCATTGATGGAGTTGCTGAGCCTTGGGCTTTCGTGGCTTTCGTCCGTGGGTCGCTCTTGCCGAGTGCGACTGTCCCGATTAGGAGTCATGCTGATTGAAGCTTCGCGCAGCGAATATCGCACCCGGCAGGTGCGGCCCACTTCATCGCTTCAAATTGAAAAGTGGGAAAGCCTTCCAGCCTCTCAATATGGTCTTGGGTCTTCTGGGTGTCAGATCACTTGGTGACGGATTGGTAAAGCGTCGGTTGTCATCGGGCCAACGCTTCGGCGACCGAGTATTCAGCCATGAAGTAACCCAGGCAATCGTCGCGAATGATTTGGATGTTGGTGGTTAACATGGCCGGAATGACTGGCCGCCGCAAGATGATTTCGTCGTTCGCTACATGGACAACGGACGGCGAGATCTCTTGATCTTGTTCATCGTAAATCGACAAATAAGCACCGCTGTCAGGTCTTCGTTTGCCAAACACGGTACCAGCGGGCATCTCTCGAAAATTCCAATGATCCAATTCGGCAGAGAATTGCAGATCGGCAGCCTTGTCTAGATCATTAAAAGCGATTGACCATTGAGGCCTGACTTTAACCGTCGCAATAGAATGCAGCAGATGGAAGTCGCTTGGATGAGGCCAGCGCGATGGGAGTTCGAGCATATGAAGACAAGCTTCGATCAATTGCGATGCACGTTCGACACCGCTCGAATCGCCGACTTTCCCGCATTCGCACGTAATCGATGGGCAGAGATTCTGCATGGCTCCGGTCTGAACTCCCAACGGAACACGAAAGTAAACGATGGTTCGAGCAAACAGCAGGGCAAGCTGAATCGTTCGCGCGTCGATATTCTCGATGCAGCTATATAGCGGATTCGTCCCGGTGTTGTTATGGAGATCGAGACTCACGAAAACACCAACCCGTCGAGCATAGTCGACGACTTGGCTCATGCATTCGGAAATAGCCGACCTAGGGTGAATCGTCCCCGGCCAAACGCGATTAAAATCCTCTTGGTTTGGCAGCATACGGACACCATACTTAGCCGCCTCGATATTCCCGATGAACAGCAATAACTCCCGTGGCAGAGCTCTTCCGGCAAAACGAGAAAGTACTTGCTGTATCGCTTTCAGGCCGACATCTTCGTTGCCGTGTAGCAGTATCGATACGAAAACTGCTGGACTGCGTTGGCCTGCCAAATGAATCAACGTCGGGCCTTGAAAATAATGGTATAGATCTGCTGCTCGAACGGCCAAAAAACAATCCGGAAGATCGTGCTGAATTTGCAACATATCATTTGCTCTCAATAACTCCAGCGATGAACTGGCTCGCCGGATTCCTGTCGTGAACGATATTCGCGAACAAGTGCGGCGCTATCGCGTCCATTTCGAATGAAAAACTCTGATTGCCACTGTGCGCCTGTCCTGCCCGTCGCGACGCGCTCGACAATCGTTTGAAGCCACGTATTGATCGAGGACGAATCGACTTGCAATAATACCAACCCACGTTCGGCGGCAGGCACTAACTCGTCGAGGATCAGCTTATGAATCGGCCATTTCTTACCATCAAGCCATAGAAGGTTAGCGTTCAATCCGACACGAGCTGCATCGTAAAAATTACTCCACGCCGACAGGAAGGGCAAATGCTTGCCGATATCATTTCTTTCCTGGCTCAAGTACTCAATCATCAAACCATAGAAGAAAGCCATTTGCGAAGTCATATCGATGACACTTGGGCCAGCCGCCATAACTCGGTGCTCGATCCTCAAATGGGGTCGCCCATCTTGGTCAAAACCTACGATTGGACGATTCCATCGCCATATCGTGCCATTGTGCAATCGAAGAGTCGGAACTTGCTCTGTCTTCTGTGGGGTATCCAAAGGAAGCAAAACTGGAAATACGTTTTCGTTTTCGCGAAAGAGAAACGACAGGTCTTTTGTTGCATACCCCGTTCCGAACGTCACGCGATTGATTGGGCCGTGCATCGCCACCGATTGTTCGAACAAAGGGATCCGTGTCTCTTGCCAAAGTCGTTTACCAAAAAGTAAAGGTGAATTGGCGGCCACCGCTACCATCGGTGCGGAAAGGATCATCGCCAAGTTGTAAGCGTCCGCCGCACGAGCCTGTGGAACCTGAAGATGTAACTGAAGCGAAGTGGTAGCGGCTTCCAACATGACGTCGAGATGCTCGCAGGCCAAACTCTCAGTACCGCTTATGTCTAAATGGGCAGGGCGGCCTCGTCGCAATCTTAGAACTTGTTCGTTCAAAGCTCGATACCGATGAAGCGCCGACATGTTGTCGAGATTCAAATGCTCATCTCGCAAGGTGGGGAGAATCCCAATCGATACGATCGAAACACCAAGCGAGCCAGCCTTTGCTCGACAACTTTCCCAGGATTCACATAAGCTGTCGGCTAGCCTCTGGATTCCCTGTCCTCTTGGCGAAACAGGCTCAACGTTAAACTCCAGATTAAATTTGGAAAGTTCAGGGACGACAGTCGGCAGATTGACCGCTCGAATGACCCTATCATTGCTGGCGACCGGCTGACCGGTCGCGTCCACCAAGCACAGTTCCAACTCTAATCCAGCAACATAATCTCGATCGGATAAATGCCGATCAGCAATCCACTCAGTGAGCAGACGGGTTTCATCTTCCAGCCGCTGCTGAAAACGACTGAAGGCTTCATGCCCAAAATGCGATTCAATTATCTCTTGTCCCATCAGCTCCCTTACTTCGCCTTCACGTCGTAACAAGTCAGGCGTTGCATATCTCGCAAGTACATGCGACCGTTCGCGACGACGGGGTGTGCCCAGGTCGGTTGATCTCCGCTGGGAACTTCGAATCTGCCTTTCTCGATGTATTCTTTGGGGTTAGCAGCGACCAAGGCCATTTCGTTCTTCTCGCCATAGCAATACAGAAAGCCGTCGGCGTAGAAAATCGAGCCTTTGCTGACACTGCGTGCTTGCCAGGCGATCTCACCGGTTTCGAAGTTCATGCAGATGAGACCGCCGCTGCCAAAGCCATAGAGGTAACCATCTACCAACACGATGCCGCCGTGGTGGTTGGCCATCTTTGTCTCGAAGTATACTTGTTCCGATGTGAAGCCCTGGCTGTTTTTAGCGAGCTTCACAAGTCCACCGCCAGTACCGTAGGCCGATGACGAAAAGACTTTGTCTTTGTGAAATATCGGAGTCGCAACGTTTGCCGTGCCATTGGCCGATTTGTCGTAGGACCAAAGCAAGCGGCCGGTCTGAGAGTCAAGCGAGATGATGCGAGGCGGAACCACGTTTTCCGACGTTTTGGGTTCGACTGGCTCGGAATTGTTGCGTCGACGGCCTCCCCGCCCACCACTACCGCCAGTGAATTGCAGGACCTGCCGGACGCCGTTCGATTCGAACACGATGGCCGAACTGTAATGTGCAAAGTCCGGTGCGTCCTTGCTGCGCCAGATCACATCGCCGTTCTGTTTGTTGAGCGTGACAACACAACCCTCCAATCCTCCAGGCGTCACGATCAGCTTCTCACCATCCACTAACGGGCTTTCGCTGAAGCCCCAACCTGGTCGCGAACCACCGAAGTCCTTGACCAAATGTTTGCTCCACACGACACTGCCGGAGTCCGCCTTCAAGCAAGTCAGATCGCCACCACCACCGATCGTGAAAAGTAGATCGCCGTCGAGCGTTGGAGTACCGCGAGCACCGTTTCCTTTGCCATGCTGATACTCTTCCGTCTCGGTCGGCGGATGTGTCTTCCAAATGACCGCTCCCGTTTGCGTGCTCAAACAAAGCACGAACCCTTGCCCGTCGATGTTACCTTGAGTAAAGAGTCGGTCACCTCGCACCGACACGGTCGAATATCCCTGGCCGATGTGATCGACATTCCAAACGACTGCGGGGCCTTTCTCGGGCCAAAGCTGAGCAAGACCGGTTTCCTTCGAAAGCCCCGTCCGATCCGGTCCTCGCCATTGAACCCAATCATCTGCTTTAGCGAACGAAGACATTGCTACAATGGACAGCAAAATGAGGCAAACAAGTTGTCGATTGGTTTTCATTGATTTGTATCCTAAATAATTTCGATACAGAAATGTTGGACAGCCGAACGACATGATCAGCATGCACCAACGGGTTCACATCTTAGACGTGTTGTCTCGCAAGAACAACGTAGGTCGTGGCATGTCAACTCTTATTGCGGCTGCTCCTGGCAATTCCAATTCAAGGTGAGCCGCTATTGGGCAATTCCATTTGCCGCCTTACAAACTGGCCCAAAAGAGGAACTGCGAAGACATATTTGCCATGTCGGTTCTTGTAGACAAGTCCGGCATCGCTCAGCTTGCTAAACATCTGGCTTATCTGACTTGGGCTAATTCGTTTTTTCAAAATCTTTGCGGACATTTCAGATACCTCTTGAACTGTAAACTCGCCATCGCAGTTTTCAAGCGAAGCCACGACCCACAACAGTTCTCGTTGTCGATCGGTTGCTCGAGACCATCGCCCCATAAAGAAGTCCGAATCGAGTTTCCTTGCGGCTTCGGCTACAGGCACCCCTTTTCCATTTTGTAGATATGCGTCAAACAGTTCACGGCAAATGAACTGAATGAAGTAAGGATATCCTCCCGAAGCAGATACGATCGCATCGATTCCGGCATCCGAAAAATGCACCGGGCATTTAGAGTCGCTAATCGGCTCTTTAATTGCATCACGCGAGTCTTGATCCTTGAGCCGATCAAGAGTCAGCACATGAAACATTCGTTCTGAAAAAGTGCGAGAATCCACCAGCTTTGGAAACAAAGTCGGAAGTCCGACTAGGCACAACATAAATCGAATTCCCTTTTTTTGGATAGACTGAAAAACGTCGAGCATCGTCGAAAGAGGGTATTGCTCCTTTGCTGCGTGATCTGACATGTTTTGCGCCTCATCGTAGGCGAACACGACCCCTTTGAAACCGCAGGCATCAACAGCCTTCCACACTACCTCCAAAACTGCTTTGATCTTGTCCGACGAAAGCCCAGGTGTTCCATTAAAAATCTGGGTAAGTGTTTCGAAATTAAGCGTTATCTCTTCTTCCTTGGGCCGACTAGGCAGGAACCCCATTGAGCCGGGCAGTTCTCGTTTTCCAATCACAATGGATGAAGTGACCAATGCAAGATCGGACATCATTCGTGTCGCAATGTTCGACTCGCTAAGGCTTGCTGCCTCCGAAAGGTCCGTCCCAACCCAAAGCCATTTCTCGCGAATCGCAATCGGCTTTAGCGTTTCCAAGAGGACAGTCTTCCCGACACCTCGCAACCCCGTTAGGATCAGATTTTCAAAGATCGTATTTTGTTCAAGCAGTCGTAAGAACTCCGTCTTTTCGTGTGCGCGGCCGGCGAGATAAGTGGGCATGTGACCCGCTCCTGGTCGGTACGGATTGATGAATTTGCTTGCTATTGCCATTTTTACATCCGTTTGTCAACTGACTAAATTTAGCAGTAAGACTAAATTTATGAACTTGAATCCCTGTTGTAAAGAGGATTTGTGCGACGATTATCCGATTTTTTTCCTCCGATCTCGTCTTCGTTCATAAGGGAGCGGTTAGCCTGGGTTTGGTCTTACTTAGACGGAACGCGAGTTTGAACAGCCAGTTTGCAGTAAGTCTTTGCGCATTGGGGACTTCCTTGCTTAGACGCAAACCAAGAACCGATACCCCTTCTCCTCCTTAGGGTGTCGATCGACTGATTGTTCAGCAACGAACGAAAGTCGTTCACTAGCTTCATCAAGTTTTCGCAACAAAGGATCAAGGACATCGATCACACGACCAAGCGAGCGGCGATCTTCAAAGCCGAGGCGAAGAAGTTCGGCCTCCTCATCCTGGAAGCTCCTGATGATGAAACGGCCACCGCCGTCATTCTGCATCTGGCATCAATGGGAATCGTCCACACCTCAACCTGTCGGGCCTTTACCGCCGCAGAAATGGACAATATCTTGAGCAAGGCGCATGGGGGCTAACGACTAGTTCGGCAATCTCGACGGACAGGTCAGCTTCCAAGTCCTGTAATCTCGCCCTGTGAATCCACATCGATCCTGCGCGCAGCAGGTTCGCGTGGCAGGCCGGGCATTAGACTGATTCCATCCACTAACGCCAGGACAAATCCTGCCCCGGCCGCGAGTCGCACTTCGCGCACAGGAAAACGATATCCCGTCGGCCGTCCCAGTTTTTTCGCATCATGGGAAAGTGAATACTGCGTCTTGGCAATGCACACGGGAAGGTGTCCAAAGCCGCGATTCGAAAACTCGCGAAACCTGTCGATAACTCCTTCTCCATAATCCACGCCGTCCGCACCATACGCGCACGTCGCAATGCGGTGAATCTTCTCTTCGTAGGATGATTCGAGCGAATAGAGAGGACGAAACTCGCCTCGCGTCGCGCACGCATCCATGACGGCATCTGCCAGTTCTAGACAACCTCGGCCTCCGCCGCCAAACGCATCGGCTTCAGTTACGCGAGTGGCTCCGGCCTGAACGGCAAGCGATCGCAGCAGCAGAATCTCGGCTTGCGTATCCGTCGGAAATCGATTGATCGCGACAACAACTGGAATCCCATAGTGCTTCAGGTGCGCGAGGTGTCCGGCAATGTTGTCCATGCCGGCTTCGACTGCGCCTGTGTCTTCTCGAAGCAATGGGTCCGGCAGCGGACGTCCAGGGCGAACGTCAAAGCGGCCGGAGTGATACTTCACCGATCGAACGGTGCAAATGAGCACTTCGGCGCTCGGGTGAAGTCCCGCCGTTCGGCATTTGAGATTGAACAACTTCTCGGCTCCCAGATCAGAGCCGAATCCACTTTCGGTCACCACATAGTCGGCCAGCCGCAGCGCGGCCAGATCTCCGATAACGGAGCTGTTGCCGTGTGAAATGTTGGCAAACGGGCCAGCATGAACGATTGCAGGCGTGTGTTCCGAAGTCTGCACAAGATTTGGCCGCAGCGCGTTTCGAAGTAACGCCGTCATCGCGCCGGCCGCTCCGATCTGTTCAGCCGAAATGAATTCTCCGTCTGGCGTTTTCGCGACAACGATCCGACCAAGTCGTGAGCGTAGGTCGTCCAAACTTGTTGCCAAAGCCAGAACCGACATGACTTCGGAAGCAGCGGTTAGATCGAAACCCGTGAACCGCCTCGGTGCCTGAGGAACATTGGCAAGACCACTTTCGATCTGCGCCAATCCCTTGTCGTTGATGTCAACAACGCGACGCCACGAGATACCGTTAGTCGGGATGACCGGCTCCAAGCCTCGTTGGCAATGATTATCCACCATAGCTGCCAGAAGATTGTTGGCAGCGGAAACCGCATGCAGGTCGCCAGTAAAATGCAGATTGATGTCGTCCGACGGCAGAACTCGCGATCGGCCACCACCAGCACCGCCACCCTTGATTCCAAATACTGGAGCCAGCGAAGGTTGTCGCAGTGTGACAATCGACCGCAAATTGCGCCGAGCTAACGCCATGGCGAGCCCGATCGAAACAACCGTCTTTCCCTCACCAAACGGCGTAGGATTCGTTGCCGTCACGCCAATATACTTACCCGAAGATTGCTGTTGCAGCCCAGCGATAGCAGACAACGACAACTTGCCGGCATGCCAACCATATGGCTCGACCGCAGGCTCGTCGAG
>JBEBHM010000971.1:0-2838 GCA_040080875.1 Pirellula sp. | reverse complement strand
TGCCCATACACCAGCTCCACCGAAACCATGAATCAAAGGCGACCACAAGGCTAGACAGCAGAATGGGAAGCCTAGCGATGGTCACGCTGTAAGCAATTTTGGATCCCCACCGTTGCACAATTCTCCGAATTGTACGATTCTCGTTAATCCAATCTCATATCGGCTCTCGTGATCTAGTCCCGATAGGGACGACAGAAGCCTAGGTGGCGGTGATAACCGTCGCCTGGATCGCAGGCCCAACCCCCGCACACCAAATCAAGCTGCTTAACCTACGTTGGCAAGATGCCTAACTTTCAATCTACTTGCCAATTGCCGCAATCGATCGCGACTTGCTGCCAGAAACCGACCGAGCAACCGACCACCGGTCAGTTTCGTCATCCGCACTCCCCATGTCTCAGGTGTGCAACCCAACCTTGCAAATATGTCCGCCAACTCCGATGAGATCGCGGCCTTTCCTTCTCGTAGCATGCGCCCGGTATACTCCACCAACATCAAATACTGACCCAACGTAAATCCATCGCGCATCCCTTCTCGAATCGCACCTCGTCCACGCCGATCTTCGATTGGCACCAACCATAAGTCATCTTCAAGCCCACCGCTAACTTGCATCGCGGCCACACTCCCAAGCTCCGCAGCTTGCAAATCCTTGGTCCGTCCGCTAGTCACCACATGCTCCACCCGGGCCTTGACCGAAGTGTGCTCACTCGCCTCGGGAGTCGTCGCAATACCAGCTGCAACTGGATTCAAATCAATATAGGCACAAACCGACAGCAACGATTCTTCATCGAGAATCGCAATCGATTTGAACCGTCCCTCGAAAAATGCGCCCGTGCATTCATCCTGCTTGTTGGCAAGACGAGCCAGCGGTTCTTTAAGACACTTCATGAACCAGCCAAGCGATGACAATCGCTTGCGAGTCTCATCGATCCAGGAAACGTTGGCAACACTCACTGCCATGATCTCCTTGGAAACTTTCATAGGCTTTCGATCAACCCCGCGAGGCGGAAAGAGTCGAAACCATCGCTCTGCCACCTCGGTATCCGACCAACCGCTAGCAACCTCCGGATCAATACGCAGCAGTAAATGCAGGTGGTTGTCCATTAAACTGAACCCGCCAACGGAAACCGCGAAAATTTGATCAAGTTCCCGGAGTCGATTTTCGATCCAATCTTTACGCCCCGGCGCGACCTCGTCTCCCATGAGATGAGCCCGGCGAACGCATCTGGAAATGCAGTGATACCAACGACTTACGGTCGTATCGACAAGTCGGAAACGGGAGATGGTCATGGAACTACCCTCGAAGGTGGAACTGATTTAATCGCCAAAGCTTACCAAAAAAACCACCCAAGTCAATTGTTGTGCCTGTCCCATATTAGCCCCCCATTGCAGATGTATTGGCGTTACTTCATTGAGCCGCCTCTTTTCGGAGTGGAAAACCCGCCCGCACCAAAAATGAGTTGGCAGGCGTTTGCCGACGGCAGCCTTACTCGGGAATTCGAAGTATACTTGTCGCAACGAATCGGTTTCCGCCCCACTGCCGTCCGAACCGTAAACCAAGTGCAGATGTTCTGCGGCAGCAATAACTTGCAAGACCCAACCAAGTCTGTGGCTATATTGCAAGGAAGTTGGTTGCATGCAACCGGTTATCTCACCGCATTCTCCACGCCCAGCATAGGTTCGATCTCTAACAAAACCCAAGCGACCATCGAACGCATCGCTCGACTTCACCACCAACTTAGATCGCAAGGCAAAGTCCTCTTGGTGGTCGTCAGCCCTACCAAAGCAGAAACCTATCCTGAACACGTGCCCGAACGATTCCATAAGAAACGAAGGAGTGTCGGCGGCAAACGCGACTATGAGTACTTTGTGGAGGAACTTGCCAAGCTAAATATCCCTCACGTAGACTCGACTCAAATCGTTCAACAAATGCGAGCCGAAGGTTTGGAACCATTTGCTCGTGGAGGTGTGCATTGGAACTATCTCGCAAGCATGAAGGTCTGGCAAGAAGTTGTCCATTGCTTGAACAAGACTACCAACTGGGACTTACCTGTGCCAGATGTCCTCGACATAACCTATGAGGTCGCTCGAGGCACCGACAAAGATTTGGCACAGTTTTTGAATGTGTATGTTCCCCCTTGTGATGGTGAACTTGTTCCGTATCCAGTACTCCAAGCCTCTACTGCAAAGCCGGGATCGTTGAAATGCCTGTTTGTCGGTACGAGCTTTACGCTAACACTCATCTCCTCGATGCAACTTGCTCGGACCTTTGACGAGTCTGATTTCCTGTACTACAACAAGCGCCATTTCACATTTGACGAATCCCATCCTCCGGCAAGGGCTGGTGACCTGTCTCCGGCAACGGACAAAGGACAAGATGGGGACAAGATGGGACAGGCACAACATTTTAGCACGGACGCATCAAGGATTTTGGTGAAACATGTCATTGCTTCAGTTTCCACAGGCTGGAATTGAGACTTGGGACGAATCAAATTCGTGTTCCAGTACCAAATAGGAACACCGCGTCTGAAAAACCGAAAAATGGACGCAAGATAGCAACCTAGCAGGCAGGCAAGAAGATCGACAACCTATGTGGATCTCAACTGGTTGTTTCGCTGGCTCTCAAAATCGACAAAGGGTCGAACCAACGCCAATGGCATGTCAAGCGCCTTAGCCTACGTTGGCAAGATGCCTAACTTTCAATTTGCACGCCAACTGCCGCAATCGATCGCGAGTTGCTGACAGAAACCGACCGAGCAACCGACCACCGGTCAGTTTCGTCATCCGCACTCCCCATGTCTCAGGTGTGCAACCCAACCTTGCAAATATGTCCGCCAACTC
>JBEBHM010000970.1:0-2840 GCA_040080875.1 Pirellula sp. | reverse complement strand
CGGGCGTTGTCGATGGCGGATCGATTCGACACAACCACTCGCGTAAGCATTGAAAAGTCGACTCAGCCACATCGCCAATACGAATTTTCAAACACGTAGCTCCGCATCGTAGGTCCGCATCTCCGAGGCGGACGAACACGTAGGTCCGCATCTCCGAGGCGGACGAACACGTAGCTCCGCATCTCCGAGGCGGACGAACACAACCCCAATCGAAATCATTGAATTCAATTCGACTGGATTAACGCCGGTGTTTCCGAACGTGTGGTAAGATGTAGCGAACGAATTCTTCTTAGCTCGTCACAATCGCTATTTCCCTTATGAGCGTACTTGTATTTGGCCATCGCAATCCGGACACCGACGCGATTTGCTCGGCCATCGCCTACGCGGATTTATTGCAGCAAACCTCCCGCCCCGAAGCCATTGCTGCCTGTTGCGGGACGCCAAACAAACGAACCGAATATGTTCTCAAACGAGCGAAAGTCCCGTCGCCTCGCATCGTCATGGACGTCCGGCCTGAGGTCGAGGATGTGTGCCAACGTGACGTGATCGCGGCCAAGTACGGTGAAGTTTTTTATGAAGTCTACCAGCGGATGAAGGAACAGGATATTCGAGCGATTCCGATCGTCGACGATGATCGTAAAGTCGTCGGAATTCTTTCTTTGCTTCGATTGATGGATCTCATTTTTCAAGACGACAACGATCCGCTCAAAACTCGAACGGTGCGTACCAATCTCCAAAAAGTCTGCGACGTGCTCGGTGGGCAGTTCCAGCACTCGATCGACCCAACGCAACGAGACGAGTTGCTGGTCATGGTGGGCGCCATGAGCGCTGGCGGGTTCACCGAACGCATGCAACGCTTTCCCGCAGAACGGTTGATCGTGGTGAGTGGCGACAGGCCAACGATTCAACTGCCTGCCATCGAACACGGAGTTCGCGCCATTGTGGTCACCGGCGGATATTCGCTATCGTCTGGCTTAGTGCAGCTCGCTCAGTATCGCAATGTGGCTGTGATCCAAAGCCCATATGACACGGCCACGACGACCATGCGCATCAAATCGGCTCAGTTCATAGACTCGGCCATCGATCAACATTTTTTGTCGCTCTCGGCTAAGCAACCCGTCGATGAAGCACGCCTTATTGTCGAACGATCCAGCGAGCCTATTTTCCCGGTGGTCAACGATTCCGGTACGCTGGTCGGGGTCCTGTCCAAATCGGACTTGGTCAATCCGCCAAAGCCCAAATTGATCTTGGTGGATCACAACGAATTGAGTCAAGCCGTCAATGGAGCCGAACAAGCAGAAATACTCGAAGTGCTCGATCACCATCGACTCGGTGGCGGCCTCAAGTCCACACAGCCGATCCGATTCATCAATGAACCCGTTGGGTCCACGTGCACATTGGTTGCGAGACAATTTCGAACCGCAGGTGTGATGCCGAGACCAGGCATTGCACTATGCATGGCCTCCGGAATTATCTCGGACACGCTGCACTTGCGTTCTCCAACCACGACGGATATCGATCGAGAGATCTTGGGTTGGCTTGAAACGATCTGCCAAGTGGATTTGGACGAATACGCAAAGGAGTTCTTTGAAATCGGCTCCGCGCTCCGATCGTGCACGCCAGTTGAAGTGGTTCGCGAAGACTGCAAAGAGTTCACGGAACATGGCCAACGTTTCTCGATTTCGCAGATCGAAGAGATTGGGTTCGATCTGTTTTGGGATCGGAAAGACGAACTGCGAGTTGCGTTGGAACAGCTTGCGGCTAACAAACGCCTCGATTTCTCAGCCCTCCTTGTCACCGACGTTGTCAGCAATGGCTCCCTGTTGTTGTTGAGCCACGAATCGGAGGCGTGGGACGAAATCAACTACCCCCGACTAGACAGGAATTTGTATCAACTCGACAACGTCGTCAGTCGCAAGAAACAACTCTTGCCACTGATTAGTCAATTGATTGACTCGGCGAGGAATAGGTAGCTAGGATGCACCCGATCTTATCGCGACTTTTGTTTGTGCCAACATTTTCGTGGAACTATGTGCTCGGCAGGATATTGCGGGTCCGTCACTGGTGGGACTATGTCGACCCGCATGTGATTTTGGGGGCAATGCCAATGCGGTCCGATATCAAGCCACTTTTCGACCTTGGTGTGCGAGCTGTAATCAATATGTGCAAAGAGTATCCTGGCCCCAAGGATCTATACGAAACCTATGGCATCCGGCAGCTTTGGTTGCCAACGGTCGACTTCAATCCTCCGTCGCTTGAGGACGTCCAGCGAGGTGTACAGTATCTACAGGATTTCACATCGCGCAACGAGACGGTTTATGTTCATTGCAAGGCTGGGCGAGCCCGAAGTGCGACCATCGTGATCTGTTGGCTGGTCAAGCATCGCGGCATGACCCTCGCACAAGCACAGGAACATTTGTTGAAATCTCGTCGGCACGTACTTGCCAAGTTGGGGGATCGCGAAGTGGTCAAGCAGTACCTGCAAATCCCCTAGCCCGCTGCCATTCTTCTGCCGGCCATTCTTTTGCCGGCCATTCTTTTGTCAGCCATTCTTTTGTCAGCCATTCTTTTGTCAGCCATCTTTTGTCTGCCATTCTTTTGTCAGCCATTCTTTTGTCAGCCATTCTTTTGTCTGCCATTCTTTTGTCTACCATCTTTTTTTCAGCCATTCTTTCGTCTGCGGACCTGTTAGACTCCGGAACAAAATTAGGCAAACGATCAAAGAGGCTTTTTATTCACTATCCGGAATATGCCGCAAGACGTCTAGCGTACGTTCGAGATCTTGTGGCAGCGGAGCTTCAAATGACATCCGATCACCCGTCATAGGATGTGTGAATTCA
>JBEBHM010000256.1:0-10711 GCA_040080875.1 Pirellula sp. | reverse complement strand
CACGATAGTGGGGAAGCACAGATGTGTGGTGCTTGCTTGCTAGCTGACCAGTCTTCGCTCCACCTAGCAAGCTACGGTGGCGGCGTTCGCCGAGATCTTCCTTATCGTTGCGAAGTACGCTACTTCGATGGTATCGCTCTGATTTGGTTTGTTCGGCTTCGTAGTCGCAGCTAGAATCAAGCAAATCAAAATTGGCTGATGCCAATAAAAGTCCGCATACCGCGAACACCTAGTCTAGTTCAAACTTAGTACAAAGCTCTCTCTTTGGAGTACAACCCAGTGACGATCCGAGTGAATTTATCAATGCGATCATTGAGCTGGTTTTTGGCAATTGCCTGTACTCTGTTCTGGCGATCGATTGCAATCGCTCAAACGCCTCCCAAGGTGGATTGCGAGGCAGCAGATCTGTTGCCGAAAACCATCGTGGCCTTGGCGGAAGTGTCGAATCTCGGCATTGCCTTGCAAACCATTTTGAATCATCCGCTTCGGACAAAGCTTGAAGCGTTGCCAGCCTATACCGCCTTCATGCAGTCTGGACAACCGAAGTGGTTGCAAGTTGCCGTCAAAGCTTTTGAAGCCAGCGTGGAACAAACGTGGCAACAAGCGGTAGCTACACTTGGCGATCGCGGCGTTTTCGTGGCCCTGGATGCGACGGACGGAGGAGTGGCCGCTCTCGTCCACTCGTCTGACGATGAGGTGCTGGAACGATTTCGCAGTTTTGTGGTGGCAGCCAGGATGCTCCAAGGGGGAAACGCGAAACAAGGTGATTATCGTGGACTCAAAGTCGACTCGCTTAATGACAACCTGAAAATGGTTCGCATCCACGATTGGCTGCTGCTGACAAACAAATCGGAATTGGGGAAGTCGATCGTCGACCGGTACTTGGATCAAGGGAACGAATCGCTCGCGAAGAACGACAAGTACGCAAAAGCGATCACAGAAGTGAAGTCCGGGGAATCCAAGCGACTGGTGTCTGCATACGTCGATATTGAAAAGCTTCGAAACGCGGGCGTCGCGAAAGGCCTTTTTAACGAACGTGTCGACAATTTTGTCGCCGAATTACTTGTTGGCGGCGTGTTGGCCAACCTTCGCAAAACCGACTATGCGACTGCTGCGCTTGACTTAAATCAAAGCGGTTTATCGCTACACGTCTCCACGCCTCACCAACGGGATTGGGAACCGCCTCGCGCGTATTTTTTTGGATCATCCGAACTGGCCGCCGCACCAGGTATGCTGAACGTCAACCATCGGCTCTTCGCTCTGTCCGCGCACCGTGACATATCGCAAATGTGGCTGCGATGCGGAGACTTGCTCACCGACAAAGCCAACGACCAATTGGCGGTTGCCGACACACAGCTTACAACCTTCTTCTCGGGACGCGATTTTGGCGAAGACATCCTCGGCTCCTTGGAAAGCGACGTGCAGATCGTTGGCAAAGTCCAAGATTTTGCGAGCGTCTTGCCGCAACCCACCATTAAGCTCCCAGCGTTTGCGATCGAGTTCCAGATGAAGAATCCGGAGGAGACACGCAATGAATTGCGACGTGTTTTCCAGGCATTCGTTGGCTTTGTCAATATTACTGGGTCCATGAACGGGCGACCACAGCTCGATTTAGGATTGGAAAAAGAGGGCAATGTTCAATTCGTGACAGCCACCTATCTGCCAAAACACGATCAACGGGAAAGCCTCGATGCGACGATCGAATTCAATTTCTCTCCCACACTGGCGTTCTCCGGTAAACGAGTTGTTCTGTCGAGCTCGACGCCTCTGGCACGCGAGTTACTCGCGCCAGTGAGCTTGCCTCAGAACGACAAAGCTACCGTTGCAAAAGAGACCGATGCAGGGGCGACAGACGCAAACGCTGCACATTCAAACACCATCGCCATGCTGGACGCCAGGGTTCTGCAGCAGATCCTGCAAACCAACCGGCCCCAATTGGTCGCCAACAATATGCTTGAGAAAGGCCACAGCAAGGAGGCCGCCGAGAGTGAAATCGGCCTATTGCTCGAACTCGCCGGTTTCTTTCGCGATGCTCGATTGAGCTTGGATGTCACCGAAGCAAAGTTAACATTCGCTGCACAAGTCAATGTCAACATTCCAAAGACCGCGAACCATGACTGACATGCAAACGATGGACCCAGCTTGGGCGTGGCAACCGTTCGTGCCGACGAGCGATCGACCCTGGGACAGGTTCTTGGTCGCACACCTGTATCGTCGCGCAGGATTCGGTGCAGACTTGGCAACCATTGACGCTGCGGTTGCTCGATCTCCAGCGGATGTCGTCGAGGAATTGATTTCCGGTAGTCGCGAACCGTCGGAGTTTCGCGCCACCGCCGATGCGCTGGCCGAAGCGACCTTGGCAGGTGGCGATTCCAAGAAGTTATCTGCCGCATGGGTTTATCGGTTGTTATATACGCCGAACCAGTTGCTCGAAAAAACGACGGTTTTCTGGCACGGGCATTTCGCAACCGGAGCGGACAAAGTCAACAACGCGCGGATGATGTGGAATCAAAACCAGTTGTTGCGTGACCATGCGTTGGGACGCTTTGGCGAACTGGTCCACAAAATTTCGCAAGATCCCGCAATGTTGATCTATCTCGACTCGGCAATCAATCGCAAGGCCCATCCCAACGAGAACTTTGCACGCGAGTTGATGGAGTTGTTCTGTTTGGGTGAAGGTAACTATACCGAAGCGGACGTGTTGGAACTGGCCCGTTGCTTCACTGGTTGGGAGATCAAAATCGACAGGTTTCGCGAGAACAGCTATCAACACGACTCGGGAATGAAAACCGTCTTGAAGCAGAGTGGCGATTTCGGCGGAGAAGACGGTGTCCGCATTGTGCTCGAGCAACCGTCCTCCGAACGATTTTTAGCTAGAAAGCTCTATCGCTTTTTCATCAGCGATGAACCCGAACCGACCGACGCCACGTTGCAACCACTCTCAGATGCGTTTCGTGGCAGCGACATGCAAGTAGCTCCGGTGCTGAAGATGCTCTTGGGAAGCAATTTGTTTTTCTCGAAGCACGCGATGGCTCGCAAGATTAAGTCGCCAGTCGAGTTGGTAATCGGTTCGCTACGATCGCTGAACGGGACGACCAACACGCAGCTAGTTGCCAAGGGTTTGCAGGATGTCGGCCAAGGACTTTTCTTCCCCCCGAATGTAAAAGGTTGGGAGGGAGGTCGAGCGTGGATCAATTCGTCCACGCTGTTAGGGCGAGCTAATTTGATGGCCGACATCTTGGCAAACGATGCGACCCAGTTCGGCGGCAAGCCGCTTTCGCAATATTTGGAAGGCCGGAAAGTTTATACAACGGACGAAGCGATCGAACATTTCGAGACTTGCCTGCTTGCGATTCGTCTAGACGCGCCGACTAAAGATCGCCTTCGTCAAACTGCCGCCGTTCATGCCCGTGATAACGAACAACGCATGCGATCGCTGCTGCACTCCATCACTTCACTTCCCATTTGCCAACTCGGATGAATTCGTAAGAGGGCGCTTCCATGTTGATTCAAACAAACTCAAGCCGTCGGAAATTTCTGCAATGTTCCATGCGAGGTGTGTCTGCCATTGGTGTCGGTGCAGCACTGCCGCAGTGCTTTACACAGGCAGCGTCAGCCAGTACCCTGGGTGAACGAATCTTGGTCGTCGTACAGATGTCGGGTGGCAACGACGGCTTGAACACGGTCATTCCGTATGCAGACGATGACTACCGAGCCGCGAGGCCGAAACTTGCGATTCCAGTCAGTGGTGTTTTGAAGTGCGATGATGAAACCGGATTTCACCCATCCATGACAGGCGTGCATGGTCTATATCAAGCGAACAAGTTCACGGTCGTGCGCAGTGTGGGCTACGACCATCCGAATCGGTCGCATTTCGAATCGATGGATATCTGGCACACTTGCCGCCGCAAACTTCAGCCGCGACCTGACGGTTGGCTTGGTCGTTTTTTGGACAAACAACCCGTTGCAGCCGGTGGCGACGTACCCGCATTGCATCTGGGGCACGAACAGCAACCGTTTGCCGTTTCCTCCACCAAGGTTCGCGTGCCAACGGTCAAGGAACTCGCCGAGTTTCAATTGCGCGGCAAAGACAAACAATCGCTAAGGAAGTTGCTCGAAGAGAGTCCATCGACGGCAGCCGACGTTGGGAGCAACGACTTGCTCAGTTTTCTTGAGTCGAGTACTTCGTCGGCGATAGCGGCTAGCAAGCGTGTAACCGAAGCCGCGCAAAGTTATCGCAGCGAAATTAAGTATCCCGATACGGAACTTGGCAAGAAGCTGAGAGTGGTCGCACAGTTGATCGACGCCGGGCTGACAACGCGAGTTTACTACGTTCAGCACGACGGTTTCGACACGCACGCTCAACAAACGCAGACACACACGGTTCTTCTTCGTCAATGGAGCGATGCGGTCAGCGCGCTGGTCCTCGACTTAGCGGACCATCATCACGATGAACGCGTCTGCGTGATGACCTTCAGCGAATTCGGTCGCCGAGTTGCTGAGAATGCCAGCGAGGGAACGGATCACGGTGCGGCAGGCCCGATGTTCCTCTGCGGTGGCGGCGTCAAACCCGGACTCGTTGGCAAGCGTCCGAACTTGACGGATTTGCAAGAGGGGGACTTGAAGCACGAATACGACTTCCGCCAAGTCTATGCTTCCGTACTAGAGAAATGGCTCGGCACGGATTCGACGGCGATTCTCGGTGACAAGTACGATCCACTGCCGCTGTTTTCGTAATTGACAGCATCCCGCGACGCAGGCTAAGGTCGATCTTCGGCACTTGACGTCGATCTCGGAGAAATCGAACTACTGTACGAGCTGCTTGAATCGTTCGTCGATGATTTCGTTGCGACGCTTCGACTTGCCCATTTCTTCCGCTTCTAACTGATCAAGTCGAGTACGCAATTCCGCGATCTCTGCCCGCCGAACCGATCGTTGGGCGTCGAACTGGTCGCCAAGGACTTGTCGGAGCAGTTGCGACGACGTTTCCCTTGACGCTTTGTCTTTGCTTTGTTTGTACGAAGTCAGGGCTCGAACCAATGCGTCGTCGGTAACGCTTTTCTCGCTCGTGGATTGCGTACCAAGACCTGCTTTCATGGGTAGTCGTCGGGCGTGGTTCGGATTCGATGGAGCAGGGTCCGATCTAAACGGATCGTCGCTCGCATTTCCATTCTCGTTGAGCGTAATCTGGTTTCCTGAGGCAAAGGGGTCACTTTCCCGGCGTTGATTCTGCAATAACTCAACGTAGGTTGTAAACAGCTCTTGACCGCTGACAAGCTCGATCTTTCCCTTTCGCGACACGAAGATTCCTGCGCCACCCATGCTGGAGACTGCAATGGCCCCAACTTTATTGTCTTTGATGTCAATGGGAACTAGGCTCTTACCCACCCATTCGTAGTTCACGGACTCTTTGGATACCAAAGGACTGGTGATGTCGAGATCGGCTGGCTCAGTCTCGATCACGACTCCATTGAGGATCGAGAGTCTCATTAGACCAACTCCGTTCTTCTCCACAGAATCGACTTTTCCATCCAATACGACGGAAGGTAAAAGCATGTTTGCAGTCGGTGGAAGATCGCTAATAATTAGACGGTAATTAACTTCGTTCGGATTCAGTGTCTCGACGAGCTTGGTGATTTCAGGACGCAGCTCAGGGCGGATGAGTTCCTTGGCAGCAAGTATTCCATACTCAGCGCGAAGCGACCCGCCCATTCCACCCATCGCCATTCCACCCATCGCCATTCCACCCATCTTGTCGTCTGATACCGATTTTTTGATGAGCAACGCCAATCCCGAGATCGACTGAGCTTTGACACCGCCGACTCGGATTTCGTGTGTTACACGGACGACCCCTTTGAACTTCTCGCGAAACGCACGATACTCTTCGGCATCGGGACCATCCATACCTTCCATGCCAAATCCTCCTCCGTATCCGCCACCGCCGTAACCTGCTCCAGGCTGAGCAAGCAACTGCGATGGACGTCCCGCCATGAGCAAGCCCGTGGTCAACAGCAGCAATAACGATCGGTTCCAATTCGCATTCATGGTTTGATTCCTTTGTGTTTGTATTCGGTTCAACGACTGTTCCATTCCAACTGAAAGATCTCGTAGTCGATTGACTGAAGAGATTCCGATGTCTCGATCTCATCGCTCCAAGGTTGCGAGAGATTCCTGTCGCTCAATTCTTCGGTTTCGTGACGAGTCGATGTCGGTACGTCGTCCATAGCATGAGTTGGCGCGGTCGGTCCACCTCTCTCTCCGTCGATCGCCGTATTCGCAAGCTTGCTCCATGGTTCGTACCAACCAATGATCAAAAGGATGCACACGAGTGCCAGAATCACGCTTGCCGCCACTCCAAATCGGGTGCGCGTTCTTCCGCCCAGTAACTCCCTCGGCAAGGAATGCAACGACGGATGTTCTAGATGCTTCTCGCATTCTGCCAACAATTCAGCGATCTCGGCCGCAGAAGCGTATCGATGGTTGGGGTCCTTTTCCAGGAGCCGCATCACCAGCCGCGATAGCCATGCGGGAGTCGATGGTTGAATGGACGCCAGTGGTCGAGGGGATTCTTCCGTAAGTCTCTTGACGACAGCATAGGCGTTCGGCGCTCGAAAAGGTGGATGCCCCGCTAACATCGTATACAGCACACTTCCCAAGCTGAACAGATCGCTCCGCGCGTCGACCTCCATCCCTTTGGCTTGTTCGGGACTCATAAAATTGGGGGTACCCGCCAATAGCCCGCTGTGAGTCAAACTCGCATCGTCTGCCGCTTGCGCAAGCCCAAAATCAGTCAGCATGACGCGCTGCCCATTGCGCTCGATCAGAATGTTGCCCGGCTTGACGTCTCGATGAATCAGGCCGCGCTCGTGTGCTGCGGCCAATCCCAACGCAACTTGCCTTGCGATGCGAACCGATTGCAACGGAGTGAGCGCACCTGACTCCTCAATGAGCTCCTGCAAATTGACTCCGGGTACATAGCTCATCACAAGATAAGGGATCTCGCCATGCGATGCGACCGCGTGAATGGGCACCACGTAGGGACTAACAATGCTCGCCGCAGATTGGGCTTCGCGAACGAAGCGTTGCTTGGCGCTGCCGATGAGACTAACACTCGGTGCAAGCAGCTTGATCGCAACATACCGATGAAGTTCGCGGTCGTACCCTTTGAAGACGATTCCCATTCCGCCAGCACCTAACGGCTCGACGATTTCGTATTCGTCAAGCCGTCCAAGCATCGATGGGTCTTCGGAACGATCGAACATCCGTTTGGCAATATCGGCGATGGCTTCGGATTGAACCGTTCGCTTTTCTCGTACCTTGGTTGCCGCCGTCGATTCTCGCTCGTTCTCCGTTGCCTGCTCCTTAAGCCATGCGGTTGCGGTCGAGATTTCCGAGAAATGGGAGACCTGTTCCTCAAAGAGGCCTTGGCAATTCTCGCAAACGCTCAAATGCTTCTCGAGAAGATTTAATTGCTCTGGTGGAAGCGAATCGTCCCAAAACTGTTCGAGGTGAGCGAGATTGCAAGCCGAACGTTGCGACATTATTCGAGTTCCTCCAACCGAGCGACAACGGACCGGAGTCGCTGCAGCACTCTACCTTTGGCCACGTAGACGGACCCTACCGAAACACCCAACTCTTTGGCGATGACGGGGGTAGGAATATTTTCGATCTGCGACATCCAAAACGCTTGCCAAGTATGTGGTGCAATGGACTGGCGAACTTCATCTGCGGCCGTTAGAAACAAGCTGCGTCGATACTCATCTTCGAACGATTGCTGCAATCGATCGGACACATCCGCCATCGATGCCAGCTCGTTCCAAACAAAGCTGTCGCTTGCCGATTGAGGTTGTTTCGACCGAACACGGATACTGTTGATCAGTTCGTTGCGAGCGATGCGTTGAATCCAGCGCCGAAAGGATGCGGGTTGCTGGTCATCGCTGAACGAGCCAATCGAGCGGCTGACGGATAGCAGCACCTGTTGCGTGCAGTCTTCAGCATCTTGGAGCCGGAGTCCTCGTTGGGTGAGCCACCGCCTGAGGGCTGGTTCGTAAATCGTCACGAATCTTTCCCAATGCAACCTGTTGCTCGAATCGCAAGCGATAGCGGCCAGCAATGATTGGTGCGTGGATGGGAACATGGAGCAAGACGACAAGTTGAGACGAGCCAAGGTGAGCCACTGCGGCTACTCTAAGATTAACGGCTTCGTTGGCAAGTTCTAACACGCGGGGAGAATAAATTTCGGTTTCGACGCAAACAGCCACAGGTTAAGGCTCGTTAGCTACTGAGCCTGCTATTTCACCGGGCGGCTCAAGGCCAAGTCCGTCTCGGTGGAATCGAGATTTGTGGCTATTTCATTTGGAAACATATCCCCTGAGACAGTTGAGAAGCGATTTCTTGCTATCGGACCGGTCTTCGCTCCATCTAGCTCGCAAGCAACGACACTGGGTCACTGGAAAGCGTAGAATGGTCCAATCTTCGAATGGAATAAAATGGGCCTCCATCCAAACAGTCGATCGAGTAACATGGAATTTGAAGCTGGGATTCTTATAGGCGATTTTCGCATCGAGCAGCGGATAGGTGCCGGTGGTATGGGTATCGTCTACCGTGCTCGTCAATTGTCATTAAATCGCGATGTCGCGCTAAAGGTCTTGGGTGGGTCGATTCAGACCGATTCCGGCATTGCTAGGTTTCGCCGAGAAGCACAGGCCATCGCAAAGCTCAAGCACCAGAACATTGCCGGCGTCTTATACATTGGGCAGGACGACAGAATCTGCTACATGGCAATGGATCTTATCGATGGCATCTGTCTGCGTGAGGTCATTCGTCGAGCGCAAAGAATTACCAAACCAATCCTCTCACTCGAGGAAACCGTAATAGATTTCAATGACGCTTCTCTGACCCATCCTGCGATTCGCTTTGATGTCGAGACGGCAGACATCGATCTCAAGTTCGACAACAATCCACGACCGCTCTCAGTGGAAGCAAGTCTCCTCATTCAAAAAACACCCTATGTTCGTCGATGCGCCGAATATATTCGAGACGTGAGTTTGGCTCTTGCCTATGCGCATGATAACGGCGTTGTGCATCGCGATATTAAACCGGAAAACCTACTTTTGGACCGGTCGGGCAAGGTGACCGTGATCGACTTTGGGCTCGCACGCTTCTACGAAGATGAAACCATCACTTACACCGGACAACTCGTTGGAACTCCACTTTACATGAGCCCAGAGCAAGTACTTGGCGGCAAGTCCATTACGACTCAAACTGATATTTACTCTTTGGGAATGGTTCTTTATGAACTGTTAACGCTTGAGCCTCCGTTCGAATCGCCCAATCGAGAAAGCTTGTTTCGGCAAATAATGACGAAGTCACTCGCTCCAGTATCGTGGAGAAACCCGTCGGTACCGGAAACTCTGACAGCAATTGTGCATCACGCATTGGCCAAAGATATGTCGGAACGGTATGCCAACATGGAAGCTTTTGCAAACGACTTATCCAACTATTTGTTGGGCAAAGCAGTCAAAGCACCGCCATATCGATATCGATTTGACGAAGGAGAAATTCGCGCCAAAAGGCCTGGGGCAGTCGTCTACTTGTCATTTCTCTGCTTTTTCATGGCAATCATGACCGGTGTTCCAGCCACGATTGCCGAATTCCTCTTCTTCAAATGGAAGATTGGCGTCATCATCCCTTTGATTGCCATACTTGTAGTTACGATCTTACTTTTTTGTTTAGGACAATCCTTGCTATTGGGCCGAAATTGGGCGAAGGTTGCCGGTCTGATCACGGGCGTCATTTTGCTTTGCGTTTCGATCGTCTCGATTGCAATATCTTGGATACCACACAGTCTCCCTTTCGGTTTCCACCCACAGCAGTGGATGCTAACGGGCATCTCATGCGGAGTATGCGCACCCGCCTTTCTCGGAATTCTCCTCTATCCGAAAGTAAGCGCATGGTTCAAATTTGCATCGGAAGCAAGAAATCAATTTCGACAACTAAAACGCAACAGGAAATCCGACGCCGCGTGACAGATCATTACGCCATTGTGATTTGTACGATCACTAGTTTGCATTGGGTTGGATTTCGATTTCGGCTGATGTCGGCTTGCTCCGATGGATGCACTAACCGTTAGCCTCGCGAGTTCAGCGCAGTGTACGATTAAGCTCAATATTGAAGTCGTTTTTGCCCGGCTCGAATTCCATTTCTATTGGTGTTTGGTCTGTGGCTTCAATCTTTCCAAAGAGCTCTTTCTTAAGAATAGCCGATTCTGGGGTAATGGTGATCTTGTGCTTGCCAGCAATCAAACCTTCGATGTGGAATTTTCCGGTGTTGTCTATGTTTGTGGACGATGGTAGTTCACGGCCGGAATCAAAATAAATGGTCCCCAGAATTGGCTTTCCGCGAAATGTGACCACTCCGCTGACGGAGGCATTGGCTACTGCTGTGTTCGAGGGCCCCGATTGCGAGATGGGTTTTGGGCTAGTGTCCCAGCGATAACTGGGATTCAACAAATCATCAATACGACGGTCAACGATTTCTGCATGGCTCTTGGTGCGTTCCTCGAGACCGCGCATCATCGCTTGGGCTTTCATCGTCAGAGACGTAACCTCCGCTAGATGGAGATCATGCCGAGCCTTGAACGCTTTGTCCACGGCGCTGCGGAGTTCGGATTTGAGTTTGTCGATTGTAGATGGGTCTTTCGGCGGTGTCG
>JBEBHM010000255.1:0-10717 GCA_040080875.1 Pirellula sp. | reverse complement strand
ACTACCCAAAAAACTAATCTGGACAAAGCACTAGAGCGGGCCAAGGAAAAGGTTTTGTACCCGGACGGCTAATGATTCCAATTCACCCTCCCTCAACCTCTTCCACATCTCCTTTGCACCGACCATTCGCGTTGAGTACATATCGGGCGTGGGTTATTCATCGATTGGTGCGTTCATTCTCAGGTCCGCTTTCGAAGACGGCTCGCTGGGGGTCGATGAACAACCAGCACACCGCGCCTATCCCGAATAGGCCGCTCAACAGCAAGAGCGGGAAATTCCAGTCATTAAACCATTCCACCGATTTCGCCACCACGATCGGGCTGATCACTGCTCCGATTTGGCCCGCTGTGTTCATCGTGGCCCCAACCACCGCCGAATGCTCGCGCCCGATGTCCAGCACCGTGCCCCAGGCCGGCGCAGTACTCAGCATGCAGGAAGCCGCCGCCAACGCGATGAACAGGGCCGCCATCCGTGGCTCAGTCGAATAGACAGCCATCAAGACGAAAATAGTCGCCAGCGAGTAACCCAGTATTGCAGGCACCCGACGGCCCGCCGCCAAACCGTATCTCGCCGCGATCGAGTCCGAGAGCCAGCCACCCAGGAATTGCGTGCCCACGCTTAGGAACAATGGCAGAGCCGCCAGAAAACCGATCTCCGATTTATCCGCGTGGTGATGCTCCTTGAGATAGGTTGGCAGCCAGGTGATACAAAAATAGAACGTCACGGCATTTGGCACGTACATCAAACACAGCAAGATCATGTTCCGCTGGCTGAGCAAACGCGACCAGTACGGCCAGCCTCGCAGCAACTGGGCATCCACCTGCCTGTCCGCCAGGATCAGGTTCCGTTCCTCCTCGCTCACCGACGGATGCTCTGCCGGCTCGTCGCGGAACCATCGATAAAACAAGAAAGCCCATACAAACCCGATCGCTCCAAAGCCGACAAGAATCGTCCTCCACGATAGGTGCCAGTCATTCATCAAATGCACCACCAGTACCGGTGTGACCGCTCCCGCCGCGTAAGCCCCGGCAAAGAAGACACCTTTGATCGTGCCTCGCTCTCGATGCGGCAGCCAGCGTGAAAAAACCCTTGCGACACAGGGCCACGCGCCCGCCTCACCAGCCCCGAACATGAAACGCGTGACCAGCATGGCGGCGAAGTTAAAAGCCCCAGCGGTGGCCATGGTAAAGACCGACCACCACAACACGATCCGCGTCAGTACGGTACGCGCACCGTGCCGGTCCGCCCACCAAGCCGTGGGAATTTCGAAGCCAGCATAGGCCAAAGAAAACGCCGCAAACACATAGCCCATCTGCGATTTTGTCAATCCTAGGTCGCGCTGGATCGCCTCGCTCATCACGCCGATGCAGGCTCGGTCGAGATAAGTGACCATGGCGAGTGTCACCATGAAAAACACGACGATGTAGCGGGTCTTGCTGTAGAGAGGCATTGGCATGAAGTTAGAACGTAGAAGTGGTTGCCGAGAACATCTATATCAAGTCGTATCTTACCATTTCGCCAAGCAACGAAGCCAAGCAACTACGGACCTACTTTGACACACTTCATCTCCGTTTGGTCGCGAATCAAGAGCTTCGAAAACCACATTCCGAGATGCCAGTCGTCGTTCGAACGCGAGCCTTGAACTTCTGCGATCCTTCGATGATACTGCTCGTTGATGCACTTAAGCGAGATCGTGGATTGTTCGAGAAAAATGTTCGAAATACGAGCCACCCATGACTGCTGAAGAATACGACGGGAAAAAACGTGCTGTTGGGCGAGACATAGATCTGTTAGATATTAAGAAACTTGAATTTGGTCCCAATGAGTAAAAGTGAAAACAGCCACCTGAAAACGAAAAGGGATTTTTCAGTGGACATGTCGAGCGAGGCCATCGCAAGTCGGCTGCGGGAGGTCAGCGAACTGAATCAATTGGGGATATCGTTGGCAAAAGCGAAGCCGTACCCATCTCCTCTCCATTCGGCGACTGTAAACGCAACGAACAATTCGTTGCGTCCAGAGCTTGGGGAAGAGTAATTCAGTCCTTGTCCCTAAAAGTAGTCGTCGCGATTGGCACCACAAAAGCAGCCCACAACACTTTGGGTCCAGACTCAGGCCACTTGCATGAGACACGATCCGAAGATGTTGAGTTGCGATTGGGGCCGAGAAATTGCGGCCAGTCTGCAGCAAATGCCTGATTTTGAACAATTGAAGTGCCTGCAATTGCAGCCGATACCATGACGTCTGAAACTTTAACCGAGAAGTTAATAATGAATATTACAAGAATTGGGACACATCCATCCGCCAAAGGACCAGTGGAGTGGTTCACCGGAGCCGTACGAATCGATCCGCTGTTTCAGCCACAGGCTCCGGCACGCGCGGTCTGCGCTAGCGTGACGTTTGAGCCCGGAGCTCGGACAGCTTGGCATACGCATCCGTTGGGGCAGATGCTGCTAATCACCGCAGGTTGCGGATGGATACAGAGCGAAGGTGGCCCGGTTGAGGAGGTCCATCCAGGTGATGTGGTTTGGTTCTCAGCCGGCGAGAGGCACTGGCATGGAGCTTCTGCAACCACAGCCATGACGCATATTGCGATTCAGGAATGCCTCGACGGCAAGGCTGTTGACTGGCAGGAACACGTCAGCGACGAACAATATCGCAAGTGATTCTTTGTATCCGTCATGTTGGAAAGCTCGCGGCAACCAGATCGGCAAGTCAAGTACATTGTTGCACCCATCGGCACTTCACGGCAACCTTATCTCGCCGATGATAACTCCGCACGAATCTCGCCGATCAATCGTTCGATTTGGTCCAGCTTGGATTGAATGGATTGAGGTGCAATCCTCGAACTACCCTCTTGGTTGGATAACTTCAAGATTGCTTCGACAGGTTGGCCATTGCGAAGGTATACGATCGTCATCGTCGAGTTGTTGGCCTGCAACATGTATGTCGAAACATCCTCGGAGCGTCCCACAGGATTGCCATTGATACTGAGAATCTGATCGCCAGCGCGTAGTCCTGCTTGGGCTGCTATGCTGTTCGAAACGAGCGAAGAAATGAAAACTCCATTGTTTCTTGTCGCAATCGACCATCCCAATGGACTTGTGTTTGAGTTCGATTGCGACATCGATTGTTGAATTGTGACTATTTGCCCGTTTCTTCGAACTCGTAAATTAGGATTAGATTGAAGAAATGAGCTTGCGGTATTCAAGTCTCGAATACCCTGTCCACTTGAGTCAATGAGTTGGTCGTTTGGAAGAATCCCCATGCCACGCATCTGAGGGCTTACGTCGTTCCGGAATCGGACCGTTCCATCTTGTCCGATTGAAGCATGCTCCATGAGATTGGTTTTCAAGACGCCAAGCAATTGCGAACCGAGCGATGTTCCGACTCCTTGCTGGTTGTTAGGGATTTGCTGTGTGTTTATGACGTTAACGCCTTGTTGAGTACCGCTTTGGAAAGGCGAGCCACCGAGCTGGCCGTTGATTTGCACATTGCCTTGAGTCTGCGCATTGGAAGGAATGTTTTGTCCCCCGGGAAGATTTGACTGAATGGCATTCTGAACTTGTTCGCGAATCGCTCCTCGTAACCCTCCACCTTGGTTGGGTGGTTGCACTCCATTGTTTGCGCCACCACCTTGTCCGCCGAGTAAACCGCTGGCGACTTCTTGACACCAAGTAAGGCGGCAAAAGGAGGTCGAAATGGCTAGAATCGAGCAAAAAACGATCTTCTTCATGGCTTAACTTTCTTCCTGACAAGTAATTTTGGTGGATTCAACAACTTGGTTTGACGATTTAATGTGCGGCCCAATCCTGTTCGAATAGAACTGGGATTTGCGATTAGGTTACTGCAAGCTCCGCTTGAATTACAGTACTAACAACGCATCCTGCATGCTATACCGATTCTCGCCCACAATCGATTAGGCAGCACCGCGACTGTATAGAACGGGGACGCAACTCACTCCGTGTCACAAAACAAATAGTGGCTGGACACCGAGCCGCTCGCATCGAGGAGAATACACCTGCCATTGTGTATGCTTATAGACTGGCCGCTCGATGGTCCAGTTACCGCTGAACCAAGACGTTAGTTTGGCGGTTGGACTAGTTCTAATTCAGGGAGTGAGCTCACTTACGACTTGTTCTCCCGTCTCGCGAATCTCATCGAGAGACGCTTTGCATATCTCCTTGGGAAAGGTCACTACCGAGTAACCGTCTAGGTGCGAGCAGCAGGATTTTGTCGGGCCGGACAAGAGATCATCTCCTAGGGGCGCTGGGTAGGCTGATAAATGAAATTTGAGGGTGTACAATATACCACAAATAGTCGTTCGGCTTTTGAACTTTTAGTTCGCAAACTGCTCTTGCGACTTAGGGATCCGTCGATTGTAGTTCTCGACTCCGATGTAGAATTTCCTGCTTCCGAGCCACCGCCGCTGCTGGGAAATCAACTGCGCAAGTCGTGAGATTCTCTCGGCGGTTGGTGGGTGGGAATCAAAATAGGAGCCGAGTGCTTGTTCGAGCGAACTCACGATCTCGCTGATCGGTTGACGTATAGGTCGTCGTTCCTTTTCGTCGACCTTGTCGAGCAAACGTTGGAACGGAGAAACAATCGATTCCGGATCGTAGCCTGCAGCAACCGCAAGTCGCAGGCCAGCAGCGTCGGATTCCAGTTCTTGATATTTCTTATAGCCAGCCGCAAGAAAAAGACGAGGCAACTCAACCAAGCGACCGATTTCGTCAATCCCGATCCGCTCCATGGCGATTTGCGTCTGCAACAGTTCAATGCAGTGTCGCTGATCAACGTGCGATACTTCGTGCCCCAAGATGCCGGCCAGTTCTGCTTCCGACTTCAGGAATTCGAGCATCCCAGTAGTAATGAAAATCTGCCCGCCTGGCATTGCAAAAGCATTGATCCAGGAGGCTTCGATGACGTGGAACTCGTAATCAATCCCCTTGCGGCGAACATGAGGAACCAAGCTCTTTCCTACGGAAGCCACATAGGGTTGCCACTCACTGGAGCCAGACGATTCGGTAACGAAGTTTATTGTTAGATCGTGTCCAATTTCCATTTCCTTTTGATCTGAAACACGCGTCAATTTTAGACCGAGCTGATCGACGTCGCGAATGACATCTCCCCAAACCTCCATGGCTGCGAAAAGGCTCACAGAACCATCCATTTCACCCATCAGCACAACCGAACCACCCACGAGCATCGCTCCCAACACAATCCAAGATCCAAAGCGTTTTAGCATGACTGGTTCCCTCAAATGTATGCTTGCAACTGTGACTTGAATCGCGTGTATATCCACGATGCGATGATCAACAGCAGTCCAAGTACGATGAATGAAAGGATGCGGTACGGAGTCGCCAATTGCTGGAGATCGAAGAGAAAGAGCTTTGGCAAACAGACTGCCATCACGGCAAGGCCCGCAAATCGAAATACACGATCACGTAGGATGAAACCGGCTAATAACAACACGGTTCCCTCGATTCCCCAGGACGCAGTCAGCAATCCGCTGGGCGCTTCATAAATGAGTAATACGCCTAGCAGAACGGTTCCCAAGGTGCAGAACAGGGCCCTGGCGTGTGAGTCCAGCCATGGCAAGAGACTTAGAAATCCCCTGCTGCAGCTCGGTGCCGCTTCATTGGCTTTGACCAGACAAAGAAGATGACTCAGATAGAGGCTGCCTGTGACAAGCGAGCCAATCACGATCGGAGTGAATATTCCGCTCAGGCCTTCGGGAACATAAAAATTCGTCCCCCAGCTCCGTCCAAAAGTCAACAGAGCGATGAGATAACTTTGCCATCGCAGGTCTTTCATATCTTGACGCAGACCGACATACAGCAGCAACAGCCCGTAGCCTGACCACCCAAGCACCGCGAGCACTCGCCCCAGCTCAAACCGCATCAGCACCAGCGTTACAAATGCGGCCGCATACAGATAGACGCGGCTCAGCGAGTGTTCAGCTTCCGATGTGGGCTCTTGCCCCTGCTGACCACGAAGTCGGCTGGAAAGAAAGTAACAAAACATCACGATCGGACAAACAGTCAAGAGACGATGCGATATTTCAAAGGACATTCCGGGGTTGGTGAAATTCGCGAAAAACAACCTGCCAATCATCAGTCCGCTGATGGCATACCCCTGCCATCGCAGCCCAGGCTGTTTCAGTCCGAATCCGATATGGATCAGAAGCCAAGCACACAATCCCCAGCCCACGGCCACCAAAGTTGAGGGGAACGCCTGCCATATGAAGAGTACCAACAATCCGGTTGCCGCCGCCTGCATCGGCTGGTGCAACCAAAATAGTACATCCGGTTCAAGATCGATAGGTGGCCATCGACTTGCGCGAATGCTCGTCGCGTAGAGAGCGACGGATGCGGGCAAAAGCCAAATCCAGATTTGCCATGTGTCGGCGGGCAGCGTGTCCGGATAAATCAAAAAGCCGTTCAGCAAAAACAGTACGAGTATCCCTAGTAGTCCTACTGCGTAGCTCTGTGCATAGAACTCGGTAAGGCGAGTTCTCAGAGCCACTTCCATAAGCACGAGTGCAACCGCCAACCAGGAAATGCCCAGGTATTCGGGTTGCAAATGGTTATGTCGAAACCAGATTTCAAATCCCAGCACCAAGACAACGAACGCAGTGGCGGAAAAGCTATAGCCGTACTCCAATCTGAGCAGACCAGTTTCCTGTGCCCGTTCGAGAAGTGCGCGATTGAAATACCCTACTGCCGCCAACAGCAGTGCCAGCGGCGTCCAATGCATGACTTCTAGTGTGGACAAGTGGACCACGCCTTCCTGCAACAGATCGAAAGCCACGATTCGAGCAAGAACGAGCATCAAGATCGGTATCGCAAGTGCCCTGAGATAGCGTTGGACAAGAAAGACTCCAGCCAGGAATAGAAACTCGGCTTCAATCAGCCACGAGATTTCGAGTCTCCATCCGCCGTTGGGATACTTCTGCCAAATGGCAATTGCGGCCAGGGCTGCGGCAATTGTGATGGATGCTTCGTAGCTACCCAGAAAAACGCGATCGATCGAATTGGTTTCCGATCCGAATGCCGAAGTGGGCCGCGTGACGGCTCGAACAATTGTGCTTGCGATGTATGCAACCGCCGTAGCCACAAATAGAAGGTATAGCTCACTCGAATCAAGCCTCCACTGCAGAAGCAAAAGTCCCAAGAGCCCACACGCATTGAGGGGCAGTAGGGTCCGACCCACACCTAACTGCTGACGTTTTTGCGCGACGACGGCGATATCGAACGCTTCGAACAACAGCCAACAAGCACCTATGACTACATGGCCAGTCGTGAAATCCAACCAAATTTTGGAAGTGTACAACGCTAAATTGAACTGAATCGCAAACGACCCATAGGTGCAGACGACCCCGAATACAGCCAACGTGTGCCAAGAGTAACGATAGGCAACAATCAGAAGCGTCCCCGCCAACACGACGCAAGCGACGGCTGAAAAAAGAGAGACAGGCAAAATCGAAATCGCCACAAAGCCGCAAAAGTACGCCACCGCGGTGACAGTTTCTGCCCGATAATAGAGTGAGTGAGCAATCATGCCGCTAGCAACGGAAATCAACAGCAGGAAGTCTATCGTTGGACTATCGATGACTCGAACTGCTTCCAAACCGTACATCGCATAGGTTGTAAAATACAGACCCGCCCATCCACCTGCGGCGATTCCGCGACCAAAGACTTGGTAAAGAGGCTTCCTTTCCAATGCAGCGCCGATAAAGAGCATGCAGGAAGAAACCGCAAATGCGATAACGAGGCGACCCATCGGTCCAAGGCGTGCCAGCGAATAGCCTATAAATAGTGCGATGCCAACCACGAGTAACAGCACACCGATTTTGTTGAGCCAACTTGCTCCGATTACGGCCTCCCAAGCTTCATGTTCCCGACGCTTTGGTAAGCCCGGTAAAGTCCGATTGCCTGCCAATGTGGGAGTCGCTTCCGCTGCAGGTCGCGGTTGGGTATGCACCACTCCGCCCGAAACGGTTTGTTCTCCTTGTCCTTTGAGACTCTGAGCCAATTGCTGCGCTTTTTCCCACGGCCGCAAGTCTGACGTCGTTTGTAACGCTGGAACCGAAGGGGCTGAGGCTGCGCGGTATCCACAGCAATCGCACTTTTTTCCATCCCATTGCAGGCGGCATTTTGGGCAAACTTCAACCACCGGTCGCACGGACTTGGCGACGACTTGAGGTTCCAATTGTTCCGAGGCGGTCGCCGCTATCGCGACTTCCTCACGGATCACCGGTAGTATCGGATGCGGTACGATCTTCGCGGCGGGCACAGGCATCTCGGTCGACTTTGCTTTCGCCGAATCATGCGAACGATGGAACACCATCACCTCATTCCAGAGAACTCCGACCCGCGATTCAAGCGAGTCAAGATGATGTTTCAGTAGATTGTCATGATGTCGCGATCGCCACAACGCGACAAGGGACAAGACGAACGATGCAGCGCTTCCCAAAGTAATCAGCGCAACTAGAAGTAGGACATTCTCGATTTCCACAGCAAATCATTCCCGTTTGACAGACCCGCAGGCTAGTATGCTATCCAACGTTGGCCACTGCTAGCGTCCTTGCTCAAGTTGAGCCCTCCGTCGCAACTCTTGTACCTTTGGGTTGGCTGAACGGTCTTTCTTCGCGAATGCTTATACCTTTCACCCATAGGGTGTTTTGACGCTTAGAAAAACTCGTGATGCGCACGACAACATGTGCTTGGAGGAGCACACCGATATGTGCGGTAGGGCTCACCTTGGATGGTGTGTGAACCGAGTTTACAGAAGTACGCAACGAATGACGCAGTTCCTACAAGCCAGTAGCTTCTGTCATCGCCTACGTCTCGAAGAGGCACGTATTCGAGCTCGGCCCATAGATGTCACAACAAACTGGCCAGACGGACGCGAGTACTCCGTCGGCTTCTACCAGTTCGCGATCGCGGCCTCGAAGGCCTTTGTCTGAGGGTCGTCGGTTCTCTGCATGTGCGCGAGCAGTTTCTTGCTTAGCTCCGCCACATCGTTCGCGTATCTCCCGTCTTTGATGAGGTTCTTGCGCTCGCTCGCGTCGGCTGCCGTGTCGAACAACATCAGCGTTTCGCCGTCCACCAGTTGTTTCACACGTGACTGGATACTCGCGTCGGTCGAAGCATTCATCGCCGCGAAACTCAGACCGCTCATCGCCTCGACTCGAAACTTGGTTGGCCCGTCGACCCACGCATGGAACATCAACGCTCGGTCCTTCGTTCGGATGCAACGCTGTGCAAACGATTTCCCGCTGCTTACCGTGTTCACGTGTGTGATGACGAAGTCGCGGTCTCTTTGCGTTTCGCCTTTGAGAAGCGGCACCCACGATCGTCCGTCCATCCCAGCCGGCGGCGTCACCTTGAGCAACTCCAACACGGAGGGCATCACGTCCACACTGCTAACGAACTCCGTTCGCGTTTGCGACTCTTGCATGCCGGGGATGCGAATCAATACGGGCGACCAAGTACCGTTGTAATAGACGGTCGCCTTAGAGAACGGGAACGACATCCCATGATCCGACATGAACACAACAATGGTGTCTACATCGCGTCCCGCAGCCGTCAACTCCTTCATCAGTAGGCCGAAAGCGACGTCAAACCGGCTCACCGAGGTGTAGTATTGCGCGACTTCCTCTCGCACTCGCGGGATATCTTCCAGAAACGCTGGAACCGATACATCCTCTGGCTTGTAGACCTTCGCGCCGGCGGGTTCGTCAGCGTTGGTCTTCGTGACGATGAATGGGCGATGCGGGTCGCAGATGTTCGCGTTGATGAAGAACGGCTTCTTTTCCTTGGCAGCAGTGGCAAGCATCTCACGGAATTTTTCCGCGAACTTGGTCGGCTGCTTGCCAAGGTTCTGTTCGCCCACCGCATGCCACGGGAACTTTTCAGCAGGAGCCATATGCACGGCCTTGGCGATGGCCGCCGTGTAGTAACCTTGGTCGCGAAGAACCTCAACGAGCGTCGGCACATCGCGCCGGATTGGATTGAATCCGAGCGCGCCGTTGCGGTGTGGTACACGACCGGTCATCAGCGCCGACCGGCCGGGCTGGCAGATAGGAACGGTCACATGGCTGTTGACGAATCGATGCGAGGTCTTTGCAAACGCATCGAGGTTCGGCGTTGCCCCGAACGGATTGCCGTTCCATCCCGGGGAGTCCGCGTTCATGTCGTCCGCAGTAATCACGAGCAAGTTCCTTGGTGGCTGCGAATCGATAGCTAACGCGTCGCGAGCGGGTGTAGCTATCGCCAGTAATAGAAATAGAAATAGAAACGGAAATCGATGGTTCCAGATCGTCGCTTGCTCATCTGGGTTGAGAGTTCCCATCACAATTGTCCTTGTCTTTGGTCTTGAGGTAATTGTTCGGCGACGCAACTTTGTTTTTTGTCGATCGCATGGATTGCCGACGCCATCGAGCTTCTTCAAGCTTGCGATCACGCTCATCCGTTATAACATGACTCAGACCTTCCAAACAATCAGCAAGCAGGAGGATCCCTCCTCACCCCCAGCCCCTCTCCCCCGCAAAGCCGGGAGCCGTCTCGCTTTCCGATATTACACATCATTCGCTTAATTGAGCCTGAGGCGCTAGCCTCATCATTACCCACAATTCTATGCTGTTTGTTTTCTTCGACAATTTATGTATGTCCTTTACAACAAAGAGTTTAACAAATGCTTTCAATTCAAGTTC
>JBEBHM010000254.1:0-10719 GCA_040080875.1 Pirellula sp. | reverse complement strand
CCAAGCAACTGAAGTGCCAACCAAAGCCGTGATGTCAACGCTCTCCATTGGCACTCGAAGTTTCAGCCGAGATCGAAACGCCACTAGATAGAGGGAACGGCCATCGTCACCCAGTCGCGGCAAGTAACAATTCTAAAAGTTAAGGGACCCGACCCGCGACTTGGGTGCACGATCTTGTTCGCGATCGTCTAGGGCGGGAAGTCACATTGGGGGCAGTACCATTCTGGCATATTCGCTCGACGACCACAATCGTTGGAGCAACGCCACATTGCGAGTGAAATAAGTTCGTGTCTTGCAATCTCTTTGATTTGCCGTTTGTTCAGCAAGTAGTGCCACGCAATGCTGAAACCGTCACTGTCGAAATTCTCCCCTTCCATGAATTCGAATCCGTAAGTCTGTTCCGCTACGTCAACGAGTCCACCGAAGGTATGCTCGCATTGAATTAGATCGTCGGACTCAATTATAGTGTCGGGATCTCGTTGTTCGATCTTGGAGTCGACAATCTTCATGAAGTCGACAAAGGCAGCGGGAAAAACTTCGGCCACTGGCACCTTGCGTTTTTCTGGCATGTTAGATACGTCTCGCACCAATGCACAAATCGAAGAATCGCGAACAATAAATTCTGTAAGTACTCATTGTAGGGGAAGCCATATTCGGCCACAACTTAATGGGGCCGAAATGGAATTATCCGAAGCTGACCCGAGGAAAATACCGCGACAAAAAACCGCAGTTTATTTTGACAAAAAACTTGCTTACCGTCAGAGAGTTGTTTCAAATACTGTTCCGCAAGCGGTTTTCGTAGCTAGCAATTAGACGTGTCTTCGAGCGAGGGAGCGATATGAGCGTTGAACTGTTTCGCCAACGACTAGCAAAGTCACGGTTACATCCAAACGATATTCAATGGATGCCTAGCTGGGTCTCTGAATTCACCAAATTCAAGCCACCCAACGACGGATTGATTCAATTCTCGGAAAACGATGTTTTGAAGTTTCTTCAAAAACTTCGAGATAGAAAAGTTCCCTCATGGCAACGCTTACAAGCGGCAAGATCTTTGGAATGGTACCAAACAATGGTGCTTGGGCATTCCGGCGTTGATTTCTCCCGATTTAAGCTCAAGCTTCAGGAACTGGCTGAAGTGGAGCGACGTGCCAATGTTTCCCCAAACGCTCCATTGATGGACGACGACGGGTTCGACGGGGAAGGAAAACCCGGAATTCTCGATCCCAACGAGCCTTCACCTGTTCGAGCACTGCGGTCACGCATGAGAGTCTTACATCACCCAATTTCGACAGAAAACACATATGCAGATTGGATTACTCGACTCGTAAAGCACCTCGACAACGAGCAGCTTGAGAAAGTTGGCGAAGACGCGATCGGTGAGTTCTTGACCGAACTGGCTTTGGTTCGACAAGTTACGGCAGGAACGCAAAACCAAGCGCTTTGTGCCATTTTGTTCTACTACCAGAATGTTCTCGGCAGAGACATGAACTTTATCAATCGACTCCGAGCGAAACAGAGTACCTATTTGCCATTGGTTCTGTGCCGGGATGAAATTACGTTGCTCTTGCCTGAGTTTATTGGTCGGTATGAAGTTATGGCACGCTTGATGTACGGTAGTGGAATGAGGCACCGCGAGACGCGAACCCTTCGCATCAAGGATCTCCATTTCGAAACGGGGCATATTGTCGTTCGAAACGGCAAGGGACAGAAGGACCGGGTTACAGTACTACCGAAATCCATCGTTGAACCACTTCGAGGCATTGTCGAAGAAGCCAAGAAACAGCACAGGCGGGACCTCAGCAACGGGTTTGGGAAGGTGTATCTGCCATATGCCTTGTCTCGCAAGTATCCAAATGCCGATCGCGAAACTGCGTGGCAATATGTGTTTCCGTCGAGGCAGCTTTCCAAGGACCCGAGAAGTGGATCGATCCGTCGCCATCACATTCACGAAAATACATTTGCTGAGGCGATGCGAAGGGCGCTCGCGATGTCTGGAATCGAAAAGCCTGCAACGCCCCACACACTTCGACATTCTTTTGCAACTCACATGCTGGAAAATGGCGCCGACATTCGCACGGTGCAAGAGTTGCTTGGCCACAAAGATGTGAAGACTACGATGGTATACACGCACGTCATGAATCGGCCGGGACTTGCCGTGGAAAGCCCGCTCGATCGACTTCCGAGTAAGAACGATTGACGACACACACAACCGAAAATTCCCGCCACTCCCGGAAGTCGAATCGATAAGACACTGCTCGTTCTGACGTCCGCAATAGGTGCCGACCAACTCTGCCTTGCATATTGGTCCCAAGCATGATCGGCAAGGCAAACTCTGATGGCTCCGATACGATCAAGCTGTTGCTTATCGTCAGCGGTGCTCCACTTTGCCGTCTTGGATTGAAGTTGTATTTCGCTTGGAATTGCCGATGGGACTGGTTTCAACACAATAACCAACGATCAATTGATGGATTGTGAGTAATGATGGGGCTAGGGCCGGCGCGAGCCGTCCGGTTAGTCGGAAAAACGCCGCGAAACCGGAGGGCTCGCGCCCTTCCGCCACAAGTGCACCAAATCAAAGGGCCTCTCCGTACTTTACAATGCAGTTAACATTGGCGAACTTGTCCGGTTGGCATGGAGTTCAAGTTGTTTCAGATCCTCGTTTCCAGAGAACACGTAAGATGAACGCGTCGACTACGAATCCCGTCGCACCTTCGTTTTCATTGGCGCAGCTATTTGGGTTTCGACAACCTGTCCATCGCGGCAAGTATGCAATGGTCGGCATCGCACTCTCGTTAGCCAAGTACTTGGTCGAGCTTGCTGTCATCGCGTGGTGTTGCGGTATGTTCTATTCGCCGATCGATTTTGTCAGTCCATTTCTCTCATCGAGAGAACGATTTTTATCGTCGATGCCAACTTGGTTTGGATGGGCTTGGTTGCTATGGACACTTCCGTTTTTGTGGGTCGGAGTGGGAATGAGCGTGCGGCGTGCGTTCGATGCCGGCATCTCGCCCTGGTTCGGATTAGTGATCCTCGTTCCTTTTGTCAACCTAGTCGGATTGCTTGTGCTCGCGCTGCTGCCGACCACGCCCAAGACCATACCGTCCGCTACCAAGGGAGTTGCGCATGTAGATGAAGTTCCGTTGGCAGAGGTTGTCGCGGATCTGTATCGACCACCGATGAGCGAACCTTCAATACCTGAATCGAGCGAGTCCGCTGAGTGGTACACGGCTGTGTTTTTGGGAATCGGGGCGGGTGCAGGCTATCTGGTTTTGTCGGTGGTGGCCAGTGTCTATCTACTCAATAGTTATGGGGCTGCAATGTTTTTCGGAGCACCGATCGTCACCTGCGCCGTGAGTTCCTACTGTTTGAATTGGAATCGAGATCGCGGTTTCGGAGCGACGTTGGTTCACTCGATCATGACACTCCTGGTCGCATCGTTGGGGTTCTTGGCGTTTGGGCTCGAGGGTGGAATCTGTATCGCAATGGCGGTCCCCATTTTCATTCCGGTTGGATTGATTGGTACGATTGTTGGATATACGATCGCGGTCAATTGCCGACGCCCAAATCACAATGAGCGTAATGGTCTGTTTGGGTGCATCGTCGTACTACCGCTGATTGCGGCGATCGAATCCGCTGTCGATGTAAGTCCGGTGATCGAGTCCCGTTCGCAAGTTCTTATCGAAGCTCCGATCGAACGTGTTTGGCGCCGCGTGGTGGATTTCCCAGATATCATCGCAAAGCCCGAAGGAATTCTGAGTTTCGGGGTAGCTTATCCAATTCGTGCTCGAATCGATGGGCACGGAGCTGGAGCGATTCGCTATTGCGAGTTCAACACGGGCGTTTTCGTGGAGCCGATTACCGCCTGGGACGAACCGTATCGGTTGAGCTTCGATGTGACGAGCCAGCCCGAGCCGATGTCGGAGTTGTCGCCATATCGTCACATTCATCCTCCGCATCTGGATGGCACTTTTCGAAGTTTGCGGGGGGAATTTCGACTTTTCAGAGAGGCGGACGGTACGACAAGACTTGAGGGGAGCACTTGGTATCAATTGGATATGGGGCCGCGGCTGTACTGGCGACTTTGGACGGATTGGATTGTTCACCGCATTCATGTACGGGTTTTGGAGCATGTCAAGGAAATCGCCGAAAACGATTCGATCGCGTCACCCACGATCTCGCAACAGCCCTAACGAAAAGTCGCAGTTTCGGATACATTCAGGTCGCGAAATCGTTGCGTGAGCCCAGTCGTGTGCTCGCCGAGTCACAACGCATAAGAAAGAAAAGGAATGACTAAGCCTCGAGTGCTCGTTTTGCGAGCTCCCGGTACCAATTGTGATGTTGAAACGGCGCATGCCTTTGAAATGGCCGGTGCCGAAGCGGTGCGGTTGCATGTCAATCAACTGATCGAACACCCGGCGCTTGCGTCGACGTACCAGATTCTGTGCTTCCCCGGTGGATTTAGCTACGGGGACGATATCGCGGCTGGGCGTATTTTAGCGACCCAATTGCAAACATCTCTGGCCGACACCATCGAATCGTTTAAGCAACGTGATCGACTTGTTTTGGGGATTTGCAATGGGTTTCAAATCATGATGCGATTGGGGATTTTCTTCGACTCCAACAAGCGACCTTCCGCGACATTGACTTGGAACCGGCAGGGGCGATTCGAAGACCGTTGGGTCCATCTCAAGCCGGCGAATGACAATTGTGTTTTCCTGCGTGGAATCGAGAGCATGTTCCTGCCCATGGCTCATGCCGAAGGGCGATTTCTGTTTCGCGATGCTGCGGCAGAAAAGACTCTCACCGATCAAAATCAAATTGTTCTGCGATATTGTCGATCCGACGGCTCGACGGGAAATGATGTCTTGCCATTCCCGGAGAATCCCAACGGGGCTCAAGGGAATGTGGCTGGAATATGCGATGCGAGTGGACGCATCTTTGGGCTCATGCCGCATCCCGAGCGCCATCTTTTCGCTACGAACCATCCGCAATGGACTCGCCGCGAAGTTCAGCCGGAGCATGGCGAAGGCCTAAAGCTGTTCGAGAACGCCGTCGCATATTTTGGCTAGCGAATGAAGTTAATACACGACCCACATGAAATCTACGCTCAAATCGAGCATGAGCGGCGCCATTCGAAACGCATTGGCGTCGTTCCAACCATGGGTGCACTCCACCAGGGTCATTTGTCCTTGGTGGAACGTGCCAAGCAAGAATGCGACTTGAGCGTCGCTACCATTTTCGTCAATCCAACACAGTTTGGACCGAACGAAGATTTGTCTCGATATCCACGTACTTTGGAATCCGATTTGGTGTTGTTGCAAAAAAGTAATTGCGACTATGTCTTCGTCCCGACAGCGAATCAAATTTACCGCGACGGACATTCGACCTACGTCGATCCGCCAGCGGTTGCGAAGCAATGGGAAGGCGTGATCCGTCCGGTTCACTTTCGGGGTGTTGCGACCATTGTTTTGAAGCTCTTTCAGATGATTCCTGCGCACGTGGCCTATTTCGGTACCAAAGACTACCAGCAAGTTGCCGTCCTTCGCGGCATGGTCGAGGACTTGAATATTCCGGTCCGCATCGAAGCGTGCCCCACGATCCGAGAAGCAGATGGACTTGCGATGAGCAGCCGCAACCGCTATCTCTCATCAGACGAACGAGGCCGAGCATTGGGGCTCTGGCGCTGTTTGACAGCCGCACAAAAAAAGCTCGACGAGGGATGCCATGCCACTTCGGAATTGGAAGCGTCCATGATTGAAATTTTGGAGCGAGCGCCGGTGGATTCTATCGACTATGCGGCCGTTGTTCACCCCGATTCGATGGAACGCATCGATCGAGTGGAGGAATGCGCCGTAGCGATTGTCGCAGCGCGTGTTGGAGGGACGCGACTCATCGACAATTTGATGCTGGTTGCCCCAAAACAACTTGGAGAGGATTCCTAACGTGCGACCAACCTTGTTCTATATTCCGCATGAACTATTTGGTATTCCCGTGTTTGGGCTAGGGTGGGGACTTGGGCTGATCGTCGTTGTGGGTATCTTGTTTGCCGTGGCGGCTGCAAGAAAAAACCTTTTGGGGCGGTTCATTGAGGAGCAAGGCGTTCTCATGGCCATTGCTGCCTGCATCGTTGTGTTCTTGTTGCCTCGCATCGAGGCGAGTTTCCCTGACGGAACAGGTGCCGTCTGGATAGCTGGCTTGCCGATTCGAGGCTATGGAGTGATGTTGATGTTGGGGGTGTTAAGCGCAATGGCCATCGCCTTGTACCGTTGCAAAAAAGCTGGGATCCAACAGGAATCTTTCTTCTCTCTAGCGACTTGGTCGATTGTCACAGGGTTGGCCGGGGCACGCATATTTTACGTGGTGCAGAAATGGAATGAATTGGATGGCGAATCACTCTTCGATAAACTTGTTACGGCGTTCAAGGTCACCGAGGGTGGATTGGTTGTTTACGGCGGCGTGATCGGAGGTCTCGTCGCAATTGTGCTGTGGGCTCGCAGAAATGGTCAACCGCTGCTACCCATTGCGGATGCCGTCACACCGGCATTCTTTATTGGACTCGCATTTGGCCGCGTCGGTTGTTTGCTTAACGGTTGTTGTTATGGAGGATTGTGCGAGCAGTCGCTACCTGCAATCCAGTTTCCATCCGGTTCACCGGCTTATATGGATCAAATGGCGTCGGGCAAACTATTGGGAATGGTGACCAACGTCGGTGCCACGGAAGACCCGGACCGCCTGCATCGTGTCGATCGCATCCTCAGTGGCAGTTGGGCAGAAGAAAATGGAGTTCAACTAGGCGAGAATCTAATAGGGATCGCAGAAAAACAAATAGACGGCCCTAGTCGCGAGAATCCCTATTTACCTTATATATTCGAATTGGATGTCGCGACCGATCAGCGTCGAATACGAGTCGCAGCCAGCCAGATGCCCAGCAGCTCGTTGCCCGTTCATCCAGCTCAAATATACGCTGCCTTGAGTGGCATCGTACTTTGCGGTTGGACGTTGGCTTTGGCAGAGAACTCCAAAAGGATGGGAGTAGTATTTGGCGCAGGGCTCGTGGCTTATGGAGTTCTCAGGATCATCGAAGAAATTATCCGTGTTGACGAAGCGGGGCAATTTGGGACTTCGCTGAGCATCGCACAGTGGATCAGTCTTGGGGGGATTTTATTGGGAATCGGTGTGCTCTATCGAGTATTAGGAGTTAGGAGTTAGGAGTTAGGAGTTAGGAATTAGGAATGGGTGCAGCGAAACGATTGAGGACAATCGTTTTACTCTAGTGTTTTGCTCGTTCGATTTCACTTGCTCGCCACGCATCCCGGTAAGCTCGGAATCCCGAATTGGTTGCAGCCGAACCAGCATGCACGGCTTGCAGCAACGGCTCGGCAAGGGGCGATGTTCCCGATCGATTGACGAGGTATGCTGCTTGGGCAGCCACCGCCCCATCGTAATCGGATAAAGCGGCCACCAATCGTTTCCAATCATTGCCGGCATCACCAAACAATCGTTGAGCGTAGTCGCGAGCACAAGTTCGATGACCATCTTGGTCGACATCCAACCATTCTCTTTCAGCACGGTGATGCGGCTTGGAAGACGTTCTTTGGAGATAGCGTCGAGGACCTCGATTTCGATCGTTGACTCGCTCAGCGATGTTTGAACAGGACGATTTAGCAACGTTAGTTCGCCAACTCGAATGTCGTCGGATGGGGTCACATCCAAAATTTGAAGGTTGGCGTTGTCGGGAAACTCGCTCCATTCGCGTTCGAGTCCGCTGTGCAAATGGAGCATATTGGGCACGATGGATTGCTGCAGGCGATCTACTTCGTCAGCCGAAACAAGGGATAGGGCCGAACAACATAGGCAAATGCAAAAGCAAGCAAGTACAACGGCATTCTTACAAAATCGCGTCAAAGTACCGGAGGCTAAGATTTCTGGGCTCATGATTTTGTGGGGGAATCCCCAAACGATTGCGAATGCGACTGTGACCGTCCTCGCGCCCGAGTTGCGGAGCAACTCGGCTACACGTGGCTAATGCCAAGTTCTTTGGCTACTCAGGCAAGGCGTTCTTCGCGAGGTACTGAGGGAATGCTTCGAATGAGAGAAGCCCATCGGAGACAAGGGGTTGCGATTCTAACAATGATTTCACGGGCTCTAACTCTTTGCCGCGAAAGATCATCACTGCAACACGTCCAGAACGATTGTTGGACAACTCAGTAAATAATGCCGCGAAGGCAACTTTTTTGGAACTGTGATGATCCGCTGCGAATCGGGCCAGCTTGGAATCGATCGTGGTGCTTGCTGTAGGGTCCGCGGAAGTCGTGGGCCATTTTTCACCGCGACGAAGAATTGCGATGACGTACTGATCTAACGCATTGCTCTCCAGATCGAGGATGATTTTTCCGGCCACGGTTCGATACTGGTGCATTTCGGCCTTCATGAATCCTTCGGACACATACGGGTCTGGCCCGAACAGAGCCTCGGCATTAGCGATCGAATCGGCATGGATGACGACGATTCCGCGTGTCGTCTTGTTGGGATCACTGCAGGGGCCGGCTGTCGACAAAGCTCCCAGTTTTGCGAGTCGTCCAAAGTTTTCGAGATGCGCTGCCTGTTTCTTTTGGATTTCCTCTTTGGCAACTCCTTCGGTCGATTTGCCTGTCGTCAGAAAAACAAAATAGTCCTTTTTGTCTTGGGCAGTGAGTATCTGAGATGGAAATATCGAAAGGCACAGAAAGCAAGTCAGCAATCGTTGGTTTAGCATGATTCGAAACTCGAGTTGGCCACGGAGGTTGAAGGTTTGCAGTATGATTGTAGCGCGTCCCATCGGGCGATATATTCCGCCGACGGGGCTTATTTACCACCCTTGCGAGCTGATACATTCTAACCATAGCGGAGCGATTTCGGATGCGTTCAACACCTTTGGTCGTTTGCTTTCTTTTTGTTGCGTTTGTAGAAACGAGTTTGATCGCAGCCGATCGTCCCAATTTGATTTGGATCATGGCGGACGATCTGGGCTACGGAGATTTGGGGTGCTACGGACAAAAGGTAATACCGACGCCAAATCTAGATCGCATGGCTGCTCAAGGGATGAGGTTTACCCATTTCTATTCTGGTGCGACCGTATGCGCTCCGTCTCGCAGCGTTTTGATGACCGGCATGCACCACGGTCGAACTCGAGTTCGCGGCAATGCGGGCAGGGCGAATCCTATTGCACAATCGCTGCTACCGGAGGATACGACAGTAGCGAAACTATTGCAAAAGGCTGGTTATGCGACTGCCTTGACAGGAAAGTGGGGGCTGGGGGACGTCGGTGCTGCCGAACCAGGTTTACCGCGCAAACAAGGCTTTGATTACTTTTACGGTTTTCTCAATCAACACCACGCGCACAATCACTTTCCTGACTATCTGTGGCGCAATGAGGATCGAGTTCCGCTTCGGAACAAGATCACACCGGTTGGGGAAAGCGGCGGAGGTTATGCAACCGAGTCGATCGAGTTTGCAGACGACCTGATCGCGGGCGAGGCGATGAAGTTTGTGGACGACCATCGCGCCAAGCCGTTCTTTCTGTATTGGAGCCTCGTCATCCCACATGCCAACAATGAACGGACCCGCGAACTCAAGGACGGCGCCGAGGTCCCCAATTACGGTCCCTTTGCCGACAAGGATTGGCCTAATCCGGACAAGGGGCAGGCGGCGATGATTTCGATGATGGACAATTATGTTGGGCGCATGCTGAAGAGGCTCCAAGAACTCCGTATTTCCGAGAATACCTTAGTCATTTTTACGAGTGACAATGGTCCACACAACGAAAGCAACCACAACCTCTCCCGATTCAATCCATCGGGGCCTTTGACGGGAATCAAACGCAGCTTGACCGATGGAGGTATTCGAGTCCCTGCGATCGCTTGGTGGCCTAGCAAGATCAAACCTAATACGGTTTCCGAACACGTTGCCTATTTCGGAGATTGGATGGCCACAGCGGCTGAACTGTCGGGCGCCTCGATGCCAAATGGCCACGATTCTATTAGTTTTGTGCCGGCGCTCTTGGGCAATTCTGAAAAACAGGCTAAGCACGAATTCCTGTATTGGGAATTTCATGAAGGTGGCTTCAAGCAAGCGGCGTTGTATCAGGGCCGCTGGAAAGGGATTCGCAGCAAATCTCCAACCGGCAAAGTAGTGTTGTACGATCAACACAACGACATCGCTGAAAAAACAGATGTTGCTGACAAGTTTCCTGAGATAGCCGCCAAGATTGGTGACTACTTAGCGACCGCTCGATCCGATTCGCCGCAATGGCAGCCGACATGGTGACCGAATTAATTAAGAATATCGACGCTCCTCGCTGATCCTCACCGAGTTCATTCCGATTTCATATCGTTGTAAGAAGTTTGCTATTGTGGCGTTTGGAGCTTGCGCAACTTTTGTTCCATGAGAGACCCCAGCGGCCTCGGAGGCCGTCTCGCTTTCCGATATTACACATCATTCGCTTAATTGAGCCTGAGGCGCTAGCCGATCGATCATGAAGCTCGGCTAGCGCCCTCATCTTTACCCACATCTCGTAGGTTAATATCGTACTCGTACTCAATGAAATGGTACTCGTACTCGTACTCGAATCGACAAGCCCCCATCGACAAGCCCCCTTCGAGTACGAGTACGAGTACCGCCCTACTGGCTGAGTACGAGTACGAAAGCCTGCGATTTTTGCAAAAGGCAACTGGACTTGTG
>JBEBHM010000969.1:0-2848 GCA_040080875.1 Pirellula sp. | reverse complement strand
GTTCCACACGTGCACCGGAGCCGGATAGGTTTCAGGCAATCTACCCTTGCGTTTCAGAGTTTCGAGCATGGAATTGGCAAAGTTGCGTTCGACGACCGAATTGCTCTCGGTCATGGTCTTGAGGCGGTCGCGAGACGGTCGTTCGGGTGCGAGTGCGACCAATTCGAACGACTGAGAAACGAGCGGTGGCAACGGCTGGAGCGTACCTGAGCACACGGTTTGCACGGCGGTTGCCATTTCCGAAGCATGGTCCATCGCGTTCTGATAGGTATTGCGAGGATTCGGGTTGGCATCGGCACCGCAGCCAATGATCGGTAGCGCGATGCAGTTGGGTGAAGTAGGGCGGATCGCTTGTTCGATTTTGGAAGCTGATAATCCAGCCCAGTCGGCGCTGATGCGATTCAAATCGGGAGAGATCGAAGTGCAATGACAGGCATATTGATAGACAATGGCCAACGTTTGGCCGTTGGTTTCTCGCGCTCGGAGCACTCGCACCGTTCTGTCGACCGGACCATCAGCAGTGACTCCAAATCCGGTCCACTTATTTTCCTTGAGCAATCTGCGATTGACGGCAAAGTCAGCGCGACCTGTACCAAATTCCATGGTTGCAGGTCGCATTCGCCCTATCGCTTCACCGGCAATACGCACCACCGAGTCAACGAGCGATTGGCTATAGGCCATCATGTTCAGTCGTTCAGGTTCCGAGAGCGGCGTCGACAGAAGATTCGTCAAGACGTCTTCAAGGTGGGGCGCGGTGTGCGAGTGTGTAGTACACAAGACCAGTTGATTTCTCGCCACGGAAAACTGTTGCGTAATCTGGGCGCTGATACGGTCGGTGAGGGTGGCGGACAATCCGATGGCGTCGATAGAAACGATGAGCGAGACTTGTTGATCCCGAAACTGGAACGCCAGAGCACGGGCTGACAGTCGATCGTCGACCTCCAAGGTAGGTTTTGACCGATTGCCATATCCGCTCAAACGTACGGATTGGGTCGGAGTGATATCGGCTTTGGAGACGCCAACTCGCCAATCGGTGCTTGGTTGCTGAGCGAACAGCTGCAGGGGGATCGCAATCCACAACATTAGTCCAAGGAAATTTGGGAGTTTCATGCGTTAGATTCCTTCAGGTAAGGCATTCGCATCGGTGGGGAAACTATCGGAAAAACAAGTCATCGAGTAAGCTGTTTCACTTGACTCCATTCTTGCAGCTCGTCTAGCGTCTCATCCTACCATGAAATCGAAACTACTTGTCGCCTGCATCTTAATCAACCTCGTCGTTATTTCTGAGGTTCGCGGTGACAAAGCACCCGAAGCCTTGACGATCGCAACGTGGAATCTCGAGTGGTTTTTCGACGACTATCAAGGGGACAATCGTAGCGATTTGGCCAAAGAACAGTCTTCGCCCAGTCGCCAAGAATGGGAATGGAAACTCCACACGACGGCGGCGGCAATTGCTAAATTTCAGCCAACGATACTGGCGGTTCAAGAAATCGAAGATCGTTCGGTAATGATGGCGCTCACCAAGGCGCTTAAGGACAACCACAACCTACAATACCGAGTGGCCTTTATCGAGGGCTACGATGGTGCCACGGAGCAGGACGTCGCGATCATTTATCGATCCGGTCTGGTGGAGTACTCACGACGCGAGCAGACTCAAGAGATGTTTGACTCTAAGGATTTCTACAATCTTTCGAAACATATGTTTGCCAAATTCGAATGGCAATCCAATGGTCAAACGGAGTCGCTAACACTGTTGGTGTTGCATTTGCGAGCCACTGCGGAGGCTGCGGACTTGCGTCGCAAGCAATGTAAACTTGCACATGCTTGGATGAAGGCGGGAATCGATGCGGGCGAGAACCGTGTGATTCTGGGCGATCTGAACGTTGAGGAGCCTGCTGGACAATTCGCTCCGCAAGGAGACGGCATGTTTGAATTGCTTGGACGTGCAACGCCAAGCGACGCGGATGACTTGCATGATTTGCTTGAGACTCTGCCGACCGAAAAACGTCGCACGCATTTGGTATTGGACAAACAGTTCGATCGAATCCTCGTTTCTAGGCCGATGCTGAGTACGACTCCGGGACGCGGAATCAAATTCAAGTCCATCGAGGTCCTTAGCCAATACAACGTTCGAGGTTCAGGGCCCGATTTGGATCATTGGGATACACGCTATACCAAGGACCGCAATGAGAGGGACATCAGCGATCACCACCCAGTGATGGCTACCTTTGAGTTTCGGAATTGATCGCGTGCTCGACAAGGATCGGCCTACATGGCAATTGCCAGCCGGCTTGACGCGAGGGGCGTGGGACTACGTTCACGAAGAGAGCATCGCGGTCGATTACGACCGTTTTCACGACGGACATCCGTTGCTCGAATTGGATCGCAGGATCATTGCCAACCACACGTGTGAGAAAAGGATTCGTAGCGAGAACAATGACGATCCCGCCGGCAAAGGCAGCGCAGCGAATGAGAACAGTACTCCGAACGACACGGACCGTAGGGTAGCAATCGATTTTGGATGCGGCACGGGACGCAATCTGGTGCCCTTTGTTCAGCAGGGCTGGAGCACGATCGGAGTCGATTTGAGCATCGCCATGCTCAAGGAGTGCCAAGTCAAATTGAAACAGCAATGGGAGGCAACTGGAGCGCGCGATGGCCCCGCATTCCTACAAGCGAACATGGCGAGGTTGGACTGCTTTGCAGGCGAGTTTGCCGATGTAGCCTTGTGCATGTATAGTTCGCTTGGAATGGTGCAAGGCCGACCAAATCGACGCACGTTCATGAGTTCGGTTCATCGACTATTGAAACCGGATGGCATGTTTATAGTGCACGTGCACAACCGCGG
>JBEBHM010000253.1:0-10755 GCA_040080875.1 Pirellula sp. | reverse complement strand
GCATTTTTCCAAACCCATTCATTAAAATCTGCCGAGCATATCGAAAGGCAGTATTCCTTGACCAACGCCGGTATACGCATGGCGCTCTTACCACCATACGAAAGGCCATAAAAGCCGATTCGCTTGGCATCCACCTCGGGCCGCGTCGCAAGCCAGCGAACGATTTGTTGATGCTGCGGTACCATAATTGAAAACAAGGTACGACCAAGCGGGTTGCTCTTGCGCTGCAACGAGCGAAAACGATCTTTGAACAAATAGAGATTCTGAGGCGCAAAGACGACGTAGCCTTGTTCCGCAAGCTTGGCAGATACATCGTGATATGCAGGATGATTTCCCTCGATGGTGTCCTTGGGACGACCCTCAAGACCATGCTGAAAAACGACACACGGGCGATTCTCAACAGGTCTTCCATCCTTGGGTATCAACAACGTGCCATACGCAATGACTTCATCGAACACGTCCAACACCACGTCGTAACCAGTCCAAGTTGGCGTTTCGTAGACCAGCCGCGTGCGCGGCATTGGGGAAGTCAATTCAAGGTTCCAATCGCCAATGGTCTCGTTGCGAAAAATTTCACGAGCTGATTCGATTCGCTGTTCATACGTTTCCTTGGTTGCCCCCTTAAGACTGTCCCAAAACCACTGTCGTTCGGTTGCCGCTGATTCCAAAATGCGTTGTTGAAAAAGGTCCCACTTGCGAACCGTCTCCTGATTTCGCTCTTTGGCACGCGAGACAAGTTGGCTGGCCAAACTGGTAGTGCTTGACTGCAACTCGCTATTCTTATTCTCAATTCCTAGCAACTGCATACACTTCTTAATCGAGTCTTGTGTTGGCACTCGGCTCCCTGGGAGACCACTGGCCACAGGATTCCCACTGGCCCCAGATAGTGCACTAGATGGCACCACGACATGAATGCGATCCGCCGATTGACGCTTGGCTAACAATCGCTTTGCGATCTCAACCTCCTGCATGACGGCATCAGTGCTCGGGCCACTCAATTTCCCGGGTGCTCCACCTTCGCCCGCGACTTCGACCTGAGGACCTGGGATCGCATCGATGACTAGATGTCTAGGTGCGATGAGTGCCGCCAGTTGCGCATCCCCAAAGTGACTTAGCAGCGATTGAACGTTGCGATGAATCGGTTCGTTCCAAACGTTCTCGCGCGGACCAAAATGACCTGAGACACACGTGACGTCGATACGTGGATCCACCGCGCCCGCGTGCAAGGCGATCCATCCACCCTCTCCCCAGCCTGCCACAAGGACAGGCAACGTTGGATAGTCTCTCCTGAAGATGTCGACCGCAGCCACCGTCTCATGCACCATATATCCCAACAAATGCCGCCCAAGCACAAAAGCCGAACGGTAAATGAACTCTTGATCGGTCATGATGGCACGCCCATTGCGTGCCTCGCGATTGCGACTGACCACTTGCGGTACCACCACCAAGCCCCCTTGGTTCGCGATTCGAAGAGCGAGATCATTGCCACCCTCCCCAATGCCACACAATTGCTCTGGCATCTGCGATGCGTCGGGAATGAGCACACAACAAAATCGAATGGTGCCTCTATTCTTTGGAGCGACAATGATGCCTGTCGCGTCCACGTCCTGAAATACAGGCCAATGGACTTGATACGCGGCGCACGAATCTGTCGATACAATCAAGCCGTCGGCAACTCCGTTGACCGTCGACTTGGCGGAAAATGGCGCAAGGATTTGAAACGCCCCGCCCTCGATGCGTTTGTCTATCATTCCCAATTGCGTTGTCAGTCTCTTACGTTGATCCGACAAGTACTTCTCAGCAGTACTGGTCTCGAGCCCCTTGAGCCAATTCGTTTCCCGTTGCCCAGACGAGGCGGCGATTTGCCTTAATAAGAATTCGTCAACTCCGGAAACAAGGTCCGACGCAATATCGTCTCTGGCGACCAGCTTCTCCGTTCCGCTAAGCGTCTGCGCCGCCGATTCTTGTTCACCGCAAACCGATCCGGCACCGGCCAACACAACGCCAAGCAAAAAACCGGAACGGACGTTAACCAAATTGAAAAATCTCATCCCGAATACATCCTCATTCCAGCAGAATTCAATCGCAGTCCCGTTTGAACCATCCATACACAATTCAATATTCTATAGAATGAACCGCTCGACTGTTTGCGATTTAATAACTCTCACTACGACGATCGAACATGAAGCTCTTATGGATTGCACTCTTGACCCTCGTTTCCAACGCCTGGCTGACCAATTCGGCTTTGGCACAAGCACCTCGCCAAACGCATGTGACCATTGCTGGTGAGGATTTCCAAATCAACGGCAAACCCACTTACCCTGGGCGCACTTGGAATGGACATCGTATCGAAGGGCTGTTGCTCAACACGCGACTCGTCCAAGCGACGTACGATGACTTGAACCCGGAAACGGTGGTGCGATGGGCCTATCCCGATACCAAACAATGGGATCCGGAACGCAATGTTCGCGAGTTTATCGCGGCCATGCCATCATGGAAGGCCCATGGCTTGTTGGCGTTCACGGTCAATTTCCAAGGAGGCTCACCCGAGGGCTACTCCAAGAACCAGACTTGGCTCTCGAGCGGTTTTGCTCCCGATGGATCGTTGCGGCCAGCGTTTGCAGATCGCATGAAACGAGTATTGGATGCTGCTGACCAAATGGGAATGGTGGTCATCCTCGGATATTTCTATTTTGGACAGGATCAAAACATGGACGGTGAAGCGGCCATCGTCCGAGCGACAGACACAGCCACCCAATGGATTCTGAACGGCGGTTGGCGCAATGTGATTGTCGAAGTGAACAACGAAACCAACGTTGCCGCCTATGATCAAGAGATCTTAAGGCCAAAACGCATTCACGAACTGATTGATCGTGTCAAGAAAACGGAACGCGACGGACGTCGACTGCTCGTAGGAACCAGTTACGGAGGAGGCGCTATACCGCTTGAAAACGTGGTGCGCTCGTCCAACTTTTTATTGATCCACGGCAATGGCGTTTCGGATCCAGCCCGCATAACAGAAATGGTCAAGCAAACTCGTGCCGTTCCAGGTTATCGGCCGATGCCGATCCTATTCAACGAGGACGACCACGAAAATTTTGAAAGTCCCAACAATAACTTTGTCGCATCGATTGCGGAGCACGTTTCCTGGGGCTGGTTCGACTATCGCCGCAAAGGCGAGTCGATGATCGAGGGATACCAATCACCACCGGTCGACTGGGGCATCCAATCCGACCGCAAGAAAGCGTTCTTCAACAAGCTCGCAGAGATAACCGGTAGTAAAAAATAGAGTAGAGCGATTGTCCCCAATCGCTTGGCTTTGGTTGTGTCATGCCCCGATTGGCCTCAATCGCTTGTTTCGCTCCGAAAGCTAACCAATCCAACCGCGAGTGGTTCTCGAAAATCTCAAATTTCTTTCGACACAACCATAGACGATCCGTTTCGGCATTGGTTCGTACACGCTAAAATTTTCTTGGGGTTTGGGGCCGTAAATTGGCACCAAGCCTCCGGAACGTGATTCTAGGACTCGTTAACTACTTGCAATTCAATATGAAGTTCGGCCACGCGTTAGTCGTTTCGGCATTAGTGTTTACATCCGCCACTCTGCTCGCCGCCGACAAACCACCCCGTCCTAACATCGTCTTGATCATTTCCGATGATCAAGGTTCGGGTGACTATAGCTTCATGGGGCACCCACATGTTCAGACGCCTCATATCGACAAACTCGCATCGCAGAGCCTTACCTTTTCTCGAGGATTCGTTCCGACAAGCGTTTGTTGTCCAAGTTTGGCCACGATCATAACCGGCTTGTATCCTCATCAGCATAAGATTACTGCCAACGATCCGCCAATCGTGCCAGGCTCGGCAAAGAATGCTCGAGGCTCCACGCGCGAACTAACGAAGCAATGGGATGCGGCACTGGACAATCTGCCGACGTTGCCTCGGTTACTTTTCCAGTCAGGTTACTTGAGCTTTCAAACGGGTAAATGGTGGCAAGGTGATTTTAGTCGGGGCGGTTTCACCGGCGGCATGACAAAGGGTACACGACACGGGGACGCTGGACTGACGATTGGTCGCGAAGGCATGCAGCCCATTTACGACTTCGTTGTCGACGCAAAAAAACAAAAGAAACCGTTCTTGATTTGGTATGCACCATTCATGCCGCACACTCCACATACTCCGCCGGATCGTTTGTACCAGAAGTATGCTTCCAAGACACAATCGCCTCATATCGCACGTTACTGGTCCATGTGCGAATGGTTCGATGAAACATGCGGTGATTTGCTCGGATTCCTTGATCGTGAAAACCTTGCGCAGGACACGATCGTGATATACGTTACCGATAACGGTTGGGTACAGTCTGCAACCGCCGCTGGATTCGCGCCGCGAAACAAGACGACTCCATTCGATGCAGGGCATCGAACTCCTATTATGGTGCGATGGCCTGGCCGAGTCGTACCTGCCATGAGTGAATCACTTGCATCGTCGATCGACCTGGTGCCAACCATTCTTGCGGCCCTCGATTTGTCGACTCCTAGCAACTTGCGTGGCGTGAATCTACTGGATGCTCAGGCGGTTAAGTCGCGACAACACGTATTCGGTGAGTGCTTTACCATTCGCTCGCAAACACTTGACGATCCGGCAGCAAATGTACTGTGGCGATGGGCAACCGACGGTCGCTGGCGTTTGATCTTGCCTCGTACCTTTCAGGCCGAAGGTCTCCTGAAATCAATCCCGAGCGACAACTATTTGACGCCTGACTTGCGAGCCACGCTTCAGGACGCTCAGCCTATGCTCTACGACATTCAGGCCGACCCCAAGGAACTAGTCAACCTTGCGAGTAGCCATGCGGAAGTTGTCGTGACTCTTCGTGCCAAGCTAGACGCACACTGGACTCCTCGAATCTCTTCCCAATAGAAATCTCCCTTCAAGTTACTCGTTGAAATAGTTCAAATTGTGCCAAAGAGAAAGAATTATCATGCAAACTAAACGCACATATGGTTTTACACTTGTCGAACTCTTGGTTGTCATTGCAATCATTGGAATCCTAGTCGGTTTGCTGTTGCCGGCTGTCCAAGCCGCGCGCGAGGCGGCACGACGGATGCAATGTTCCAACAATCTCAAGCAATTGGGATTGGCCCTTCACAATTACGAGAGTGCGCATCGCAGTTTTCCACCGGGAGTTATCTGGGGCTCGACGACTGCGAATTTCACTTCACCTCGACTTAATTTCCACGTCCAGTTGTTCCCATTCATGGAGGCAAACAATGTTTATGGGCTAATCAACCCCCAAAACTTTGTGGGTTCAACTGGGGGAGCTTGGTTCACGTCCACCATCAACATACCGGCGACGACAGCGAGAATGGTTCATTTGCGATGTCCATCCGATGACGCAAGCCCGCAATATGAGCAGCCCACTGTAAGAATCCTGTATTACCGAAGTAATTACTTTGGCGTCTGGCATGGATTTCAAACCAATGATGTGCTGGCAGTTTCTTATGGTCGAGCAACAGCGCAAGCGACGGCTCAAAAAGCTTTTTTTGGTGCAAACGTTACCATCAAGATTCGCGACCTAGTCGATGGAACCTCTAACACGGTTGCATTGGCTGAGGCACTCGGTGGCATGAATCAAGCGGATGCTCGTGGATTCATTTGGGGCGATCAAGCCGCTTTTCAGTTTCTTTTTGCCGAGTTGGGGCCAAACAGCAAATTGCCCGATCGATGCCCCAACGCAGCTCAAGGATGTAGGTCCGTACCAAACAACGACCGAAAACGACCGTGGGTTGCGGCAGCGACAGGAACAGAAACATGTGCATCGAGAAGCAATCACACAGGTGGCGTTATCGTCGTGCGCGGGGATGGTTCGGTTGGCTTCGTGGGCGACAGCATCGAACTTCCGACATGGCGTGCGCTCCTGTCGATTGCGAACGGGGAAGTCATCGGCGATTACTGAAGATCGATCGTGTCGGAAGAATTCTGGTGGAGATAAGTGAAAACATGTCGAGGTCCGGAATGGCCATTTGGTGTGCCGTACTGATATTGGGACTTTTGCCACTTGCAGGATGCTGGTCGGGAACGGGTGCAAGTGTCAGTGGCAATATTACATTGGACGGATCGCCACTTGATGATGCAAACATCAGTTTCGTTCCTCTGACCGATGGACAACATGAAGCAGGATGGACAACAATCAAGGAGGGAAGGTACTTGATTCCCGCATCGAGTGGACTTGGCACTGGAGAATTTCGAGTTGAGATCCGAGCGTTGCGTACTGTTAACGAATCAACCAAAATGAATGACCCAACGCTTGTAAACGCCAAAGAAATCATTCCGAGTCGCTACAACAGTAAGTCCGAGTTGTGGAAAGAAATCAAGTCAGGTAAGAATAACGCTGATTTTGATTTGAAATCAAAATAGTTGGGGAAAGGAAAAGGTGTCCGTTACCGATAGCATAGCTTGAGCAATAAATTCATTGCGTTTTGGCTACGCCAAGCCCTGAAAGCAAGGGTGATTCTGGATTCATTCCGGAGAGGCTATAACTATTGGCCTTAGAAGTTCACCAATCGCGTTTGGGTATTCAAGGAAAAACACCCCATGCTTGCCAAGCTAAAAACTTACTCGTTGCTTGGAATAGAAGCCATGCCGGTGGACGTGGAAGTGGACTTGTCGCCAGCCCCGCTCCCCAAAACGGTCATCGTTGGACTACCCGAGCAAGCGGTTCGCGAAAGCATTCACCGGATCGAGAGAGCGCTCGTCAATTGCTGTTTTACCCGCCCGCATGATCGGGTTGTCATCAATCTTGCTCCTGCAGATTTGCCCAAACAAGCCACCAGCTTTGATCTGCCGATCGCAATCGGAATCCTGGTGGGTTCGAATCAGTTGGAGTCGGATGTATTGGAACAATACGCGGCGGTTGGAGAATTGTCGCTCGAGGGGCACATGCGCAACGTCAAGGGCGCATTGTCCATTGCAATCGCAGCAGCCAAGCAGCCTGGCATCAAAGGATTGCTGGTGCCCGCCGAAAACGCCCAGGAAGCGGCCGTGGTCGAGGGTCTCGATGTGATTCCGATCCACTCCTTGAGCGAAGCGGTTGCGTTCCTCTCAGGAGCCCTTCAAATAGAACCCATCCCATCGAGGCTGAACGAGATCTTCGAAGCGTTTTCAAAATACGAAGTCGACTTCAGCGATGTGCGTGGCCAAGAAATGTCGAAACGCGCCCTCACGATCGCAGCGGCCGGGGCACATAACCTTTTGATGCTTGGTCCGCCTGGTTCGGGCAAGACGATGTTGGCCAAGCGGTTGCCGACGATCTTGCCGACGCTTTCGGCGGGCGAGTCGATTGAGACGACCCGAATCTATTCGGCGTTGGGGCGATTGCAACCTGGGCAACCGCTGCTGGTTCAACGTCCGTTCCGCTCTCCACACCATACTATTTCAGACGCAGGCCTGGTGGGAGGAGGCAGCCCGCCTGCGCCGGGCGAAGTTTCACTGTCGAACAACGGAGTCTTGTTTCTCGATGAGTTGCCGGAGTTTAACCGCAAGACTTTGGAAGTCATGCGTCAGCCCTTGGAGGATCGCGTGGTCACCATTTCGCGAGCGATGCGCAGTACGACTTTCCCGGCGGACTTTATGTTGGTTGCAGCGCTGAATCCTTGTCCATGTGGGTATCGAACCGACACGCGGCGCACATGCCATTGCACCGCACCGCAAATCGAGCGCTACATGAGCCGCATCAGCGGCCCGCTGTTGGATCGCATCGACATTCATATCGAGGTGCCAGCGGTTCCGTTCAACGAACTGACGAATGGCCCGCCCGGCACGAGCAGCGCCGAGATTCGAACGCACGTCAACGCGGCCCGAGAGAAACAGGCCATACGTTTTGCCAAGTCACCGACTCGCACCAACGCGCAGATGAGCAGCCGCCAAGTACGGCAACATTGTGCGCTTGGCAAGCCGGAGATCGAATTGATGCGGATCGCAGTGAATGAAATGGGCTTATCGGCGCGAGCGCACGACAAGATCCTGAGGGTTGCGAGAACCATCGCCGACCTAGACGACTCGGAAACGATCGCCGCACATCACGTCCAGGAAGCGATCAACTTTCGAATGCTCGACCGCGATATCTTCAGCTAACATGATTGTGCGGATTGATACGCGAGACCATAGAGAGTGGCCTATCGCTCGATTCCGACGATTTCCCTTTGTTAGCCACCGAGTTCGTGGTTTCGGGTACCAATGATTTTTACTGGCGTTGGTAGCCAAACAATTCTAATGGCCTGTTTGCCTGATTTTCTTGTACTTATTTATTGAATCGGTACCGGACACCTTTGTCTCAGTCGCGCATTTCGAATACGGTCTTGCTCAACAACATCACGGTGCCAATTGCCGGGTCTGCTGAGGAAGGATAGTCGTGCAGGCGGAGGCGGGAGGAGCCGATTCGACTTCAAAATTCTTGTGGAGCCGCATCACTCGGCGCAGCAAGCTATCCAACCATTTCGTTGGCAGCAGGCACTTAAGTGCGACCAGCAAGTAGGCGTCTCGCCCGATCAAGTATCGCGGGCTCGGGTATAAAACGGTCGCGGCTTTGTGGACGATTGTAGCCACATCGTCGGAGGTGATCGCAGATCGCAACAAAACTCTGCTAGTCTTTGTGAAAGCTTTAAGGGCAGGAACGTATCGCGCAGAACATGGCTTCGGAATCTGTGACACTGCCCTGTCATATGAGCCCATGGCCTTCTCGACCAATGGGGTGCTGACCACACCAGGTTCGATGAGAATGACCTTCGGGCCTTGCTTGCCAAGCTCCATTCGCAGTGCGTCGTTGGCGGATGATAGAGCGAACTTGGTAGCGGTGTAAACGCCGCAAAGTGGCTGCGTGATGCGTCCACCTACCGATCCAATATTGATGATTCTGCCGTTTACCTTGTGAATCAAAGGCAGGAAGACTTGAGTCACATCGAACAGCCCAAAGAAGTTTACCTCGAATAGTTGACGCCATTCACCGATAGGCAACGATTCAATTGGGCCCAACAAAAACTGACCAGCGTTGTTGACGAGCGCATGTAGTCCATGCCGACCGACAGGATGTGATACGATGGTCTCAAAGGCCGTGCGGACAAGGTCTGGTGATGTGACGTCCAGCAACACGGGAACAACATTTAAACCGGAGTTGTCTTTCACAAGACGCTGTCCATCGAGCTCGTTGCGAACTCCAGCAAAGACGGTCCAACCCTTTCGGGCAAATATTCCTACCGTTGCCGACCCAATTCCGGTCGACGAACCGGTAACGAGGACGCAAGAGACGATTGGACCAAACGCGAAGCTTGAGGGGGTGACCAGCGGTTGATGTGCATTCAATGCACCTTGCCCGCCCAATCTTGACATACTAGTGCGAAACGGAAGCATGATGCCGACGAGTCTAGGACGCTTGCCCAATCCAGGTCAAGGCGAATCCTGACTTCACTACCGCCGATCGCTTGTCCGCGCAGGGATCGATACATTCTCTTTTCCACTCTTTTTGGCTTCTTTTGGCGAGCATTGTCCATCATGGACGAGGCCGAAGAGAACGAAAGAATCCGAAAAACGCTTGCCGAATGCTGTAGGGACCGACTGGAGCGCAAGGTTCGTTAGCTACAGAACCTAGTTCACCAAGCGGCACAAGACCGCTGGGGTCGAGATGTCTACGCCCCCGGTTTGCAAATGGGAGATCGATACGATTCGCTGCGGAGAGCAATGCCAAAAGGAGTCTCGCAAACGTATGCTATGAGAAAAGAAGTCAAATTAGCCAAGCCGCAACTGTCACGATTCGGTTCAACGTACGCTCACTAATTAGTATCAAAAGGAACAGAGGGAAGGTGCATTGCCTGACGTGCTTCCAGACGGAGTACTCGGTTCGGCGGATGCCAATTGTTCGCGGTCAAAAATGCCATGAATCCCTTAAAACGGTACCGGACACCTTTGATCTTTGCACCTTTGATCTTTGGATACCTCAAAAACGGCCCTTTCTGTGTCGACGCGTCGCACATGCGCTTTGCATTTGGGTCTGAACGACACATCTCGCCAAAATTGTTCCGGCAGAATCATTGTGCCAATACGTGGTATGCAAAGTGCGTATTGGTCGTGACACGCGTGGACGTTTTCGAAATTGTTCATAAACATTTTATGAGACAACAGTCGATGAGCCAACGTTCGATGAGCCAACGTTCGATGAGATGGAGGGTGCGACATTATGAGTATTGCCAGTGGTCCTATCAATGCGAGCGATTTGTTCGGGCTGTTAGGGGACGAAGCTTCCGATTTGCTCGGTTATCAATGTCGGGCCATTCCGCGCAAGGTCCTGCAGTTGCCTGGCCCTGACTTTGTCGATCGCGTTTGGTCGACTTCGGATCGGGGGCCACGCGTATTGCGGGCCATGCATTCGCTGATTCATCACGGACGACTGTCGGGTTCAGGCTACCTTTCTATCTTGCCGGTCGACCAGGGGGTCGAACACTCCGCAGGGGCGTCGTTTGCTGCAAACCCAATTTACTTCGATCCCGAAAACATTGTACGTCTCGCGGTGGAGGGTGGCTGCAATGCGGTCGTGTCTACATTCGGCGTGCTGGGCTCTGTTGCACGCAAGTACGCACACCGGATTCCGATGATTCTCAAGATGAACCACAACGAATTGCTGAGCTATCCCAATCGACATGACCAAGTCATGAACGCGCGCGTTGAGGACGCGTGGAACATGGGCTGTCTGGGGGTGGGGGCGACCGT
>JBEBHM010000968.1:0-2863 GCA_040080875.1 Pirellula sp. | reverse complement strand
CCAGATTAGGTTTATGGGTTGAGCCGCAGGCGCTAGCCGCGTTTTTAATCGCAAATCATCGTATCGCAGCTAGCGCTTGCGGCTCAAGACAACCCCAATTTTTAATCTGGACAGAGCACTAGGTTGCAAATCGTTCTTGGAGCGATAACACGGTCATCGAAGTCGTACGCATTACCGACATGGCTTCGATTGCCATACGACCGGCAGCGACCGTCGTGATGCATGGAACTCCGAATTGAACCGCTGCGGCTCGGATCCGACCCTCGTCCGTGCGTGCCCCTTTGCCGTTGGGTGTATTGATGATGAGCGACACGTCGTCATTCTTGAGATAGTCGATCAAGTTCGGGTTCCCCTCAGCTAGTTTCTTGACGCGCACGACGGGGATCTTGGCTCTCTCTAATTCGAGAGCGGTGCCTGAGGTTGCGAGAAGCGTATAGCCCATGTTGTGTAGTTGCCTGGCCATATCCGCGATCCCGGCGCGATGTCGGGCTGCGATGCTTAAAAAAACTTTGCCAGACTCGGGCAAGACCACGCCTGCTGCGATCTGGCTTTTGTTGAATGCAACCGCAAATTCATCACTGATCCCCATCACTTCGCCGGTGCTCCGCATTTCCGGACCGAGGACAATGTCGACACCTGCAAACTTGCGAAAAGGAAATACGGATTCCTTGACCGATACACTTCGAGGCACTGGTTCGCTCGTGATGCCCAGTTCCTTCAGTTTTTTTCCGACCATAACCTTGGCGGCAATATTGGCTACTGGTGTCCCCGTCGCTTTCGCGACAAATGGGACCGTGCGGCTGGCCCGCGGGTTGACCTCGAGAACATAGACGACGGGTTTTCCCGCTTCTTCCTTAATCGCAAACTGAACGTTCATGAGCCCGACGACCTTGAGCCGCTTTGCCATGGCAACGGTCGCTTGTCGAATCTCGGATAGCACTTCGGGGCTCAACGAGAACGACGGAATGACGCATGCGGAATCGCCTGAATGCACACCGGCTTCTTCGATATGCTCCATGATCCCCATGATGACTACTTGGTCACCATCCGATACGGCATCGACGTCGACTTCCGTCGCGTCCTCAAGAAATCGGTCGATGAGTACCGGCTGCCCTTGCGCCACTACGAACGCCTCAGCAACATAGCGTTCGAACTGTGAATTGTCGTAACATATTTCCATAGCCCGTCCGCCGAGCACGAAGCTTGGTCGAACTAAGCACGGGTATCCGATCTTTTGTACTTCGGATCGAGCCTGAGGCAACGTTCGAGCGATGCCGTTCGCCGGCTGTTTGATCTTGAGTTCGTTAAGTAATTTCTGAAATTTCTCGCGATCCTCAGCGTCCTCGATGGTTTCAACGCTGGTACCCACGATGGGGACTCCGACGTCGGCCAAAGCACGAGCCAAGTTGAGTGGTGTTTGTCCACCGAATTGGACGATCACTCCGTCGGGTTGCACCACATCCACGATGTTGAGGACATCCTCGGTGGTGAGCGGTTCAAAGAAGAGAAGATCGCTTGTGTCATAGTCCGTGCTGACGGTTTCAGGATTGCTGTTGACCATGATGGATTCGATCCCGAGTTCCCTCATGGCATAGCTTGCGTGGCAACAGCAGTAATCGAACTCGATCCCTTGGCCGATCCGATTCGGTCCGCCACCGAGGATCATGACCCTTTTTTTTGTACCCTTGGGCGGGGTTTCGTTTTCCGATTCGTAGGTGCTGTAGTAATAGGGTGTGTAGGCTTCGAATTCCGCGGCACACGTGTCGACCGACTTGTAAACTGCCGTGATGCCATGCTCTTTGCGCCAGTCTCGAATTTCGCTGTCATGACTGCCGAGCATGATGGCCAGTTGCCGATCCGAGAAACCATATTGCTTTGCTTGCCGAATGGTGTCGACGTCGATGAATGCGAGCGAACCGATACTTCGCAGGTGGTTTTCCATCTCCACCAGTTCCAACAATTGATCCAAAAACCAAGGGTCGATGTGCGTGATGGCGTAGATTTCGTCAACGCTCATGCCGCTCAACATCGCATAGCGAAGATACCAAACTCGATCTGCATTGGGTCGGGAAAGCTTGTTATGTATTTCGTCGGAATCAGGACGACGATCCGTATTCCAAAGATCCTTGTTATCCGCACCGAATCCAAACGCTCCGACCTCCAAACCACGCAAGGCTTTTTGAAATGACTCTTTGAATGTCCGTCCAATGGCCATTGTTTCTCCGACGCTCTTCATTTGAGTGGTGAGAGTCGAGTCGGCTTCGGGGAATTTTTCGAATGCAAATCGGGGGATTTTGGTGACCACGTAGTCGATGGTCGGTTCAAAGCAGGCTTGCGTCTTTTTGGTGATGTCGTTTTGAAGCTCCCACAACCGGAATCCGACGGCAAGCTTGGCTGCGATCTTTGCAATTGGAAATCCTGTCGCTTTGCTTGCCAACGCGCTCGAACGGCTGACGCGAGGGTTCATCTCGATGACAATCATGCGTCCAGTGTTCGGATGGATCGCAAATTGGATATTGGATCCCCCTGTTTCTACACCGATCTCGCGAATGATCGCGAGACTCGCATCTCGCATATTTTGATACTCTTTGTCGGTAAGCGTTTGGGCTGGTGCGACCGTGATCGAGTCACCTGTATGAACCCCCATCGGATCAAAGTTTTCGATCGAACAGATAATGACGACGTTGTCGTCCGCATCCCGCATCACCTCCATTTCATACTCTTTCCAGCCGATGATGGACTCCTCGACGAGGACCTCGGTGATAGGCGAAAGAGTCAGGCCGTTTTGAATGAGATCGTCGAAATCGTCTCGGTTGTACGCGATGGCCGAGCCGCTCCCGCCCATGGTAAAACTGGGACGCAC
>JBEBHM010000967.1:0-2870 GCA_040080875.1 Pirellula sp. | reverse complement strand
TGGAGCGATACGGAATGACGGAGATCGGCATGGCATTGTCCAATCCATACCGAGGTGAACGCAGGCCAGGGACAGTCGGTATGCCTTTGCCCGGCGTCGACCTGCGATTGAAATCCGAGTCCGGTCAATGTCATCGCAATGAATGCGAGCCTGGTGAGATTCAAGTGCGAGGCGCGAACGTCTTCTGCGAATATTGGAATCGACCGCAAGCGACGGCGGAGTCGTTCGATGATGGCTGGTTTCGAACCGGTGACATGGCAGTGATCGAATTAGGGTACTACCGAATCCTTGGCCGGCTATCGGTCGACATCATCAAGAGTGGTGGATACAAACTCTCTGCCTTGGAAATCGAAGCAACATTGCTTGAGCATCCATCGATTGCAGAATGTGCCGTCGTCTCTCTGCCGGATAAAACATGGGGGGAAGTGGTCACTGCCGTGGCGGTCCTGAAACCGGATACAATACTCGATACAGTCACCCTTCGCGCTTGGTGCAAAGATCGCATTTCGTCGTACAAAATCCCACATCACTTGCTGGTTGTCGATGAGTTACCTCGCAACGCAATGGGCAAGGTAATGAAACCCGCGGTTCAATCCCTTGCGGCAAACGCCATTTTGAAAGAACAGAGTCAACGCAATGAAAAATAATTGGGCTTCATGTTGTCTGCTCGGTTTAGCAATCCTGGTGTCAATGAATCCATGGATGAATGCGCAAGAAAAGCCAAAGGCCGAGAGCTTGTACCAATTGGAAAAGGACATTCCGTACAGGGACGTTTCTGATCGAAGCGACGTGAAAACATCAGTCTACATGCAAGAAAGATGCAAGCTTGATCTCTACGTTCCGATAGGCAAAAAAGATATCCCGACGGTCGTTTGGTTTCACGGCGGGGGACTTACCGGAGGGAATAAATCGATTCCGATTGGATTGAAAGAGAAAGGGATTGCTGTCATCGCCGCGAACTATCGCCTCAGTCCCAAAGCGAGTGCACCTGAGTACATCGAAGACGCAGCAGCGGCCGTTGCATGGACGTTTCAAAATATCGAGCGGTTTGGGGGCTCGCGCAAACGAGTCTTCGTCAGTGGACATTCGGCCGGCGGATACCTGACAAGCATGATCGGCCTAGATAAAAAATGGCTGCGGCAACACGGTATTGACGCCGATGAGATCGCCGGCTTGATCCCATTTAGCGGACAAGCGATCACGCACTTTACGATTCGAAAGGAGCGAGGCATCGAAGACAAGCAGCCGATTGTAGACGTTTTTGCCCCTCTATTTCATGTTCGCAAGGATGCCCCACCGATCCTTCTCATATCAGGCGATCGCGAAAAAGAACTCATAGGTCGATACGAAGAAACGGCGTACTTTTGGCGAATGCTCAAAGTAGTAGGGCATCCCAATGCCGAGCTGTACGAACTCCAGGGCTACGATCACGGAGGAATGGCCGAACCCGGATTTCCGTTGCTGCTTCAGTTTATCAAGAGGGATAAGGGATAAGGGGTGAGGGGCACGTCCAGCGGACGAAAACGCGCAGAATGTGTGCCGAGCACTTCTTGGGACGGGAGATGGATATCACTGTCTAATTGTTTCCGCAGTCAACTCGTTAAAGATCTCTTCGCCCTGTTGAAGTCCACCGAATAAGTTCCATTTCCTACCTTGGAGTGGAACCAAAAGGGTTTTTGCGACCACATTCCCATTGACAACCAGTACGCAAAATTTTCGTGGCGTGGCGGTTGCTGGCTGCGCTAATATATTAGCGACATTGGGCGTCGTAGTAAAAGTCAAGCCAAGCTGACGCTGGCGTGTGGTGATTCTGCCGACCCACTCTACTTCTAAAATATCCGCTGACGTAAGGACTGGATTCCTGTGCAGAGCAATTTCACGGTTCGTCGAATCATCGTGAATCATGAGTACGTCGTCATCGGTGTCGCCTCGTTTTTTCAACTCAAAGACTTCTAAAGTGGTTGACTTGGCAAGGGGAAGTGGGCCACGATTGGGGTTTTTGGGAAGGATCGCAAGTAACCGAGTCAATACGAATCCGACAATCAACATCAACAACAAAAGGCCACCCAAGCTAAATTGCCCAGGTCTGAGCTTGGCATGCGAACGATAATGAAAAGCGACGGTAAAGATGAATTGTGTTGCAATCATCGGCACGGCAACCACATATAGTATGCTGTCTCGACCTATTCCCCATATAGCCGCGGAAACAAGAAGGGTACAACCCATGCAAAACGCATTGTTCCATAGCCTGAGAGATCTCATCCTTCGAAACAGTTGAGGATCCATGTCCTCCAACTTCGCATCTTGACGCGAAAGCATTCGGTGAGCAATCCACACGGTTGCCAAACACGTTGCAAACAAAATTGCCGTAGGGAAGAGGATGAAATAGGGAGACGAGACGCCTGCCGATGGTCGCATCCATTGAAATACAAGCAGACAAGTCAAGATCAAGACAAAAGGCAAAATCACAACAACGACCGGCCTACGGAGCGACGACTGCCCCACTTTTTCGGGTTCAATGGCCGTGTGCTCGTCGTTCGAATTGCCGTTGCTGGAATTGTCGTCGTCAGGTCTTTTGTTCATGGTTTTCGCCAGCGGTGAAACCCGACACTTATTTACAAGCCCGCAGCGCAAGCAAGTGACGGGGATATCACGGCTTTGTTGATTTTGTGGTCAACTCGTTAAAGATCTCTTCGCCTTGTTGAAGTCCTATGAACATGTTCCATTTCATGCCCTGGGGTGCAACCATTCGGGGCCGGGTAACTATGCTCCCATTGACCACCCAAACGTACATTTTTCGTGGCGGAGCGGCTGCTTGCTGCGCTAGAGCGGCAGCGCCATTGGGTGTCATGGTAAACGTCAAGCCAAGC
>JBEBHM010000966.1:0-2871 GCA_040080875.1 Pirellula sp. | reverse complement strand
CCGAGGAACCAAGCTGGACTTTGCCGAAGCTCAACCTGTCCAACTATGCGGATTCGTTTACCGAGATAACAACGATAACGGCCTTCGCGAATCAGGCGTGTCAGGCTTCGGCGGTGTCGATATCCAAATCACTTCAATCGAAAAGATCGCGGGGACTGTCAGCCAAACGATTCGAACCCAATCGGATGGCTCCTACTGTTTCTTAAGCCTACCACCAGGGCGATATCAAGTTCGACAGGTTACCCAACCTGCAGGTTTCTTCGACGGTCGAGAATCGCCGGGCACGGTTCAAGGCCAAACGCGCGGCGTATCTCTCGTCAACGATCAGATCACCGAAATCCGATTGAATGGAAACGACAACGGTATCGAGTTCAACTTCGGCGAAATAGAGCCCGCATCGCTTTCCGGACATGTTTGCGTCGCAATGCCAGGCTTCGATTGCTTCTCGACGGAGCCCGACTCGGAGTCGCCATTGCCGGGTGTTCAAGTGGATTTGGTCAATGCGGCTGGTTTGATTGTGGCCACAATGCGGACAGGTGCGGATGGCAGCTATCGATTTGATAGTCTCCCTGCAGGCATCTATAGCATTGTAGAAACCCAACCCGCGGACCTGCTGGACGGTTTGTCCCGCGTTGGCCAAATCAACGGAATATCGGTTGGGAATGCGACTAACGGTTCGAAAATCGAACAAATTGTGCTGCGCGGTGGACAGCAAGGAACCGACTTCGATTTCTGCGAACTCCCGCCGGCCTCGCTTTCGGGGCACGTATATCGGGATGACAACGATGATGGAACTCGACAATCGAGCGAGTTGCCTATCTCGGGTGCAACAATTCGTTTATTCGATGCGTCAGGTGCAGTCCTCGGAGAAACCACATCGGACGCAGCCGGATTTTATCAGTTCCAGTCGCTTCGCAAGGGATCCTACCGAATCGCGGAAACCACGCCAGTTGGCTACATCGACGGCAAGGAACGGGTGGGGCACATCGGTGGTCGAATCGTCGGTCAGCTCGATGGCCCGGACGCTATCCGCTCGATTGAGTTGCCGTCTGGCATGCGTGGGGAAGACTACGATTTTGGCGAGATCCTGCCATCCAGTTTGGCTGGCAATGTCTACGAAGACCTCGACGGGGACTGCATCCGCGATCCTGACGAAATAAGTCTGTCGGGTGTGGTTATTGAACTGCGGGATGCTCAAGGTACGGTGATCGCTTCGACGCAAACGGATTCGCAAGGCAACTACTCTTTTGAGAATCTGAAGCCGGGCATCTACTCGATTCGCGAGTTACAGCCGAGCGGCTACCTTCAGGGCGGCCAGATGGCTGGTTCGGCTGGTGGAGATGCTTCGGTGACCGACTTGATATCGGCCATCGCACTTGGGGCTGGCGTTCATGCAACGAACTACGATTTCTGCGAACAACGTGTTGCGTCGCTTGAGGGGCGGGTCTTTGCAGACCTTAACGAAGACTGCATTTGGGATGCAAACGAATCACCGATCGCAGGCGTCCGAATCGAACTGCTAGATACCAGCGGGACGGTGGTGCAGAGCGCGTTCACCGACGGGAATGGAGTTTATCGTTTCGAGGGTTTGCGTCCAGGAATCTATTCGGTTCGAGAGATCCAGCCCGATGGATACTTTCAAGGTGGACAGATGGCTCCGGAGGGAGTTGCCGACGCGAGCACGCCGGATTTGTTAGCGGACATTCTGCTCAGCTCAGGACAGAACATTGATCAGCTCGATTTCTGCGAAGTACCACCCGCCATGATCTCGGGTTATGTGTTCCAAGATGGTGCCCCGATCGTGACCAATGACGGTCAACCTCCTCGCGTGCTCAAGGGAATTCGAGATGGAATACGCAACGCAGGGGACACACCGATCAGCAGAGTTGTTCTTGAATTGAGAACTCGTACGGGGGAGAGGATTCAATCCAAGAATGCGCTCCCAGGTACTTATGAGAGTGAGACGATTCGTGTCGTCACCGACGACAACGGCCACTATGAGTTTCGCGGTTTGAGGCCCGGCGCATATCACATCTACCAAGTCCAGCCAATTGGTTATTTCGATGGTCGTGACTCCGCTGGCACGATCGGTGGTTTCGCCATCAACGTGGACGATACGATCACCGACCTAGAACAGCAGAACATCTTGGAGCTGCTTTCGATCGACTCAGCGACCAATCCTCGCAATGACGCTATTCTGATGATCAATTTGGCTGCAGGGGACTCATCGATCGAAAACAACTTTAGCGAAGTCGTGGTCACGAAAGCCCCGCCGGAGAATCCTCCTGTACCACCACCTCCCGTGACGCCACCTCCGTACAATCCGCCACCGGTCAACGGATTTGTGTCTCCGCCGTTCGAGCGAATATTGGTATTCCCACCACCGATTACCATTCCTCCGGAAATCATTGTTGGCGGTTTGACGAGCGAGTATACATGGCACCTGAGCGTCATCAACGCAGGTGAACCACGCGGGCATCGCACCGACAAAGAGGTTAGCCGTGATCGCGTCGCGAGCACCGCCAAAATGCTCAATGCGAGCCAATGGACTATCGACACGATCGACCGCGGGCAGTGGGTGATCGTCTCAACCGCCAAGAAAAAGATTGTCAAACAATCGCGTGAAGCGTTTGATGTTTTGGGAGCAATTCACTTGGCAGGTGATTTCAATGGAGACGGGCGAGATGAGTTGGCTCTATTCAAGGATGGCGAGTGGTTGTTGGATATCAACGGGAACGGTGTTTGGGACCGCGGAGATCTGTGGGCCAAGCTTGGCGAAAGAGGGGATTTGCCCGTCGTCGGCGATTGGGACAACGACGGCAAAGACGACATAGGCATCTTTGGACCTGAATGGGCAGGTGACGACCACGC
>JBEBHM010000965.1:0-2875 GCA_040080875.1 Pirellula sp. | reverse complement strand
AAGCGATTCGTTAGGGCGCTTCGGCGGCTCGTCCGAGGTTTGACTCGCGTTCAGAGAACAGAGAACAGAGAACAGAGAACAGAGAACCGCATACGCTTTCCCTATAAACAAGGGAAAGGTGACTCGTTCAAGACCACTTCAAAAGTTATAGGGGAGCCCAAATGGATGTCAAGAAAAAAATTTCGATTTTGCCAGATTTCGCTGAGAACTCTGATTTCGAATTCTATGCAAAACCAAGTGAGAACATCGGAAATTCAACGCAAGAATGTTGCAATCATTCAAGGTTATTTTGAGCCGATTCGTTTCGGAGCGTTGGGGACGGAGACATCATGTTGGGACCCGTGAATGAATCCTCGTTTTTCAGCGAGCTCGTCATGTTCATATCGCCCAGTTCGCCGGGAGGTCACCAAGTGAATGTCACATTCGTTCAATAGCCAATTATCGGCTACCGAGTGGATAGCGAGAGTGCGGGCCGCAATCAACGCTTGGCAATTCGTTGTATCGGTCGACCCAGTGTTTCTGCCCGATGGTCCATTGGTTTCCATCGAGTTTTTGGCGCGTGGCAGACCGCTCACGTACCCCTCCGCGTAGGACGCACCGCTGCCTCTCGAAAATCCTCCAAATTGCAAATGAGCTGCTGCTGCGATCGTAACGACCATTTCGCGGAATAACGAAACGGCATTGCGAACATCTTGCACAGGCCCATAAAACCAAATCAGGGATCTGTTTCCATTCGTGCCTGAATACCATTGGGTCATAGGTAAGATCTCGTCACAAATGTAGTGCGCAAGGCTTTTTTCCCAAGCACAACTTCTTCTTCCGCTGAGGGCACACGCCATTCGAGTGAACTGCAAAGCGTCCAGATTTTCGTTTGCCCCAATGTCGTCTCGTGAAAGATTGTGACGCAACATCAGGCTCTGCATCATTCGCAATGCATTGTGCTTCTCCGCTTCGGTGCTGGCGTGATTCTTGGCCGTATTGTCGAGAGCCCGCAACCGATTCAGGATTTTGTCGAATTCAGCTTGTGTCAACTCTTGCGCATCGGATCTCGTTTCTGCTGATCCATTTGAGCTGGCATTGAGCTCAGGATGCGTCCAATACTCACGGATGTAGTACACGGACTCCTCGCTAGGATCCCATGTGTCATGGACCACTTGATCCACCAATGCCGTGAAGTGTGAGCACCTCAAGCTCTCTTTGGAGACATGTACGATAACCCTCCCCATGGGTAGCAAGGTGGGACAAAACAGAACGGAAAACTCGCCCCGAATCCACCCCCGATCTTGCAGATACTTGGCGGCAATTGAAGTCGAAACACCGTTGCGTGGAGATGCCTCGCACGCTTCTCCAAGTTGGGAGTAGACGTCGCGATAAGCCGTGCCAGTTGCGATGGCAATCGAACGAGTAACGCAATCACCGGCAAGGCCAACAAAGCCACACGCGGATCGACCGCCGTCATTCCAGATAAACTCACTCTGCATTCTTTTGGCCTCGCGAGAACGAATCGAAGCGCATGAAACCGCGCCCGACAAAAAATTTCCGACATGTACCATTGAAATCAGTTGGGAGATTACTGAGCCTGAGGCGCTAGCCGATCTTTCCACTTTCCAATACGACAAATCATTGGCTTTACTGAGCCTGAGGCGCTAGCCGAATTCCTGCAACGTGGCTCGGCTAGCGCCTCAGACTCAACACACAACCAACGAAAACGTTGATTCAAAAGTGGGATGATCTCCTAGCCGATTTCCGGTGGTTTGACTCGGCTAGCGCCTCAGGCTCAATGGACTACATAGGCGAATTCAATGGAATCGTTCAGGTCGAAATTTTCTATCGAAGCAGCCTTTGCGATGGCACGAAAACAAAGGAAGTGTCGATATTGACAAGCAATGAGTCAATAGCCCATCGAGTTGACTCCTTCGCACACCAAGGCTCGGATGCAGTATCATCATGCAATTGGAATACAATCCAGACCCGAATTAAATGGTCGTCGATTTTTTGGAGCTATGTATGCGTTGCGTGCCGGTCGTAATTATCTCTATTTCGTTCCTATGGACAGCTCCGCGAGTTGGCGCCCAGGATGCATCTAAGTTCGCACAAGTGCAAGATGTTGTCTTTGCTGAAGTTCATGGAACCGGCTTGTTGATGGACATTTTCACTCCGACGGGGCCTGCAAATGGACGTGCTATCGTTGACGTTGCCAGCGGTGCTTGGTACTCGGACCGTGGCAAGATTCGAGACCACACTCTTGCGCAGCTCTATTCTACATTCTGCGGGCGAGGCTACGTTGTATTTGCCATTCGTCCAGGATCAAAAACGCGATACACCGCGATAGAGATGGACCATCATATCAAGTTGGCTATCCGGCACATCAAACAGAATGCCGAGAAGCACCAATTCGATGCGACAAAGCTTGGACTGACCGGTGCATCCGCGGGTGGCCACCTTGCTTGCCTGGCAGCTTTGACGCCCGTTGCGGGCGAGCCCACTGCCGCCAACAAAATGGATCGGCACGACACTTCGGTGTCTGCGGTTGCGGTCTTCTTTCCGCCGACCGATTTTTTGGAATGGCAGGATGGCAAAATGGTGGATCTCAAAGTACTCGGCCCACTACTTTCTGTTGGTGCAAACTCCGCCGATGACGCGGGGCTGAAGAGCAAAAGCAACGAGCAGCTCCAAGAAATGGCCAAGGCTATTTCACCGCTGTATCAAGTCAAAAAACCGAGCTTACCCTTTTTGTTGATCCACGGTGACGCCGATAAAGTTGTACCGCTTTCCCATTCGCAGAAACTCGTCAAGGCAATTCAAGCCGACGGTGGTTCGGCAGAACTAATCGTGAAGGCGGGTGGCGGCCACCCGTGGCTAACGCTTCCCGAGG
>JBEBHM010000252.1:0-10839 GCA_040080875.1 Pirellula sp. | reverse complement strand
CGGGATATCCATAAAAAAACCCCGGCTTGTTACCGGGGTTCTTTTGTCGGACGATTCATCGGTCAGCGGCCTGGAGTACCGCGTCGCGACTTATTAGTACATATCGTGATCGCCACCGTGTCCGCCACCTGACTTCTTGCCGTGATCGTCCTTTGGCTTTTCGGCGATGAGTGCGTCGCTGGTCAGCAACAGCACGGAAACAGATGCGGCATTGGCTAATGCAGTGCGAGTCACCTTGGTCGGATCGATCACACCCGCCTTGACCATGTCTTCATAGACGTTGGTCAGGGCGTTGTATCCGTTGTTTCCTTTTGCCTCGAGGACTTTGGCACAAACGATACCTCCGTCTTGGCCGGCATTGGATGCAATCATGGTCAATGGAGCGCGGCATGATCGCAGGACGATGTTGTAACCTGTGACTTCGTCGGTCGTGAGTGTTTCAGCTGGCGTAACTTGGCTCGAAGCACGCAGAAGTGCAACGCCACCGCCAGGCAAAATGCCTTCTTCGATCGCAGCCCGAGTAGCGTGCAGAGCATCTTCCACGCGAGCTTTCTTTTCTTTCATTTCGCTTTCGGTCGCAGCACCCACATTAACCTTGGCAACACCGCCAGCCAACTTAGCAAGCCGCTCTTCGAGCTTCTCGCGATCGTAGTCGCTGGTCGTGTTTTCGATTTCGCGGCGGATCTGGTCGATACGTGCTTTGATATCGCTCGCCTTGCCTGCGCCCTCGATAATCGTTGTGTTGTCTTTGTCGATGATGACCTTCTTGGCGCGTCCCAAGTCAGCCAACGTCAGCGCTTCGAGTTTCTTTCCGAGAGCTTCGAAGACCGGCGTCGCATGCGAAAGGATACCGATATCCTCCATCATGGCCTTGCGGCGATCGCCGTAGCCAGGAGCTTTGACGGCAGCGACATTGAGCGTACCACGCAGGCGGTTGATCACGAGCGTTGCCAACGCTTCTCCCTCCACATCTTCGGCAATAATCAACAACGGCTTGCCCTGTTGAACCACTTGCTCGAGCACTGGCACGAGATCCTTGATATTCGAAATCTTCTTTTCGTAAACCAGGATGTAGGGATCTTCGAGAACCGTCTCCATGGTGGCGGCATCGGTCACAAAGTAGGGCGATAGATAGCCACGATCGAATTGCATACCTTCGACAAACTCAAGTTCGTCATGCAGGCTCTTGCCTTCGTCGACCGTCACAACTCCATCCTTGCCAACACGTTCCATGGCGTCCGCTAGCAAATTGCCGATGGCTCGGTCATTGTTGGCCGCGATGCTGGCGACATTGGCCATTTCTGACTTGTCTTTGATCTTGATCGACATCTTGCGGAGTTTTTCGGTGATGTCAGTTACAGCCGCTTCGATCCCGCTCTTCATTTGGATCGGATTGACTCCGGCCACGACCGCCTTGAGCCCTTCGTTGAAGATCGCTTCGGCCATCACGGTTGCGGTGGTTGTTCCATCGCCCGCTACGTCGCTGGTCTTGGACGCAACTTCGCGAACCATCCTAGCGCCCATGTTTTCATACACGTCTTCCAAATCGATTTCTTTGGCAACCGTGACACCGTCTTTGGTGACTGTCGGGCTACCAAAGCTCTTTTGAAGAATGACGTTTCGGCCTCGAGGGCCCAGCGTGACTTTAACAGCTCGAGCGAGCTTACTAACGCCGCGTCGAATCGCTTCGCGGGCTTCTTGATCGAAAGCAATAATCTTTGGCATTGAAAATACTCCGTGAGTTTGTGTTGGGTTGGTTCTGTGTTGGTCTATCGAAAATGGGAACGGCTACGGCGGTCGTGCGCAAGCATGGCTGCGGTTAAGCAATGATTGCGAGGATTTCGCCTTCGCTCATCAACAGGAACTCTTCGCCATCGATTTCGATGTTTTCGCCTGCATAGCTCGTAAAGAGGACATGGTCACCCGACTTGACTTGCAAAGTCGAGCGGCTGCCGTTGTCGAGTACTCGCCCGTCTCCCACGCTGACAACCTTGCCTCGGGTTGGTCGGTCTTTGGCCGAGTCGGGCAAGAAGATCCCGCCGCTGGTCTTTTCCTTGGATTCTTCTCGTTGCACAACGATCCTGTCCCCGAGCGGAACGAGCTTGACCTTGGTCTTTTCTTTGGTAGCGGCAGCCATGGAAGGGAAACTCCGTCAATAAAAGTGGTGATTTGGTTTTGATGCGTAGGGTCTCGATACGCCAAAAAGGCATATCAGATGGGAAGATCGCCCATTGAGCAATTGCCGTGCCATTTATTCTGGCGTGGAAATAGAGCTGTGTTTTGCTTTGGGAAAAACAAGGAATGGCGTTGTTTACTTGACGTACTCGGTCCAAAATGGGGAAGTATTTATTCGCCTGCCATTCTGAAAGAAAGCGGAAGTATGCCGATTCGAGTCACCTGCCAATGTGGACATAGCTTAGCTGTTCCCGATCAGATGGCGGGCAAGGCCGGAAAATGCCCAAAGTGCCAGCAAATAATCAAAATCCCAGTCGCCAGCTCAGCTCAAGCGAACCCTGCAGCACAAAAAAACAGTGGTGCAGCTAGCAAGCCGCCACAGCCAGCCAAGCCGCCGCAGCCGATGGCTATTGCACCGAGCGCACTCGAAGGACTATTTGAAGCCGCCGGACTGGAGAAAAAGAAAGGAAACCTTTGTCCGTCCTGTGAAACGCCCATCCAACGAGGCTCAATCCTTTGCGTCAAATGCGGACTTAATTTCCAGGAAGGGACGCAACTTACTGGATTTCAAGCCGAGGAGAAAAAGGAGTTCGGGAACAAGCGACTGAACGAAGCCGCCCGGATGATGGCCCGCGAAGCCGATACGGAGACCAGACTGCTTAATACCGGACAACCTTGGTGGATGCTTTTCGCAACGCTTGCTGGCGTGCTAGTTTTTATTGCGGGAGCTGCCGTCAAAATGGATGCTGCAACCACAGGGAAAAAATCAAATGTCGAAATCGTCTCGAGAATTCAATCTGCAAGCATGTTTACTGTGCTCTGTGCATCAGCGGGGGCTGCATGCATGCTGATCGCCACCTTTTCGCTTTGGGCAATCCTTTTCACCGCTTTTTTCGAGTCGATCAAGCAGGGGCTGCTATGCTTTTTCATTCCACTCTACATCTTCTACTACATGTTCTCTCGCATCAAATCCCAATCGCTCGTTAGTACGGTCTCCCTCTATTGGACCACGACTATTATCGGTATCTTGCTGCTAGGCTATTCCCTGCCAAAAATCTAGCGAGTCATTCCCGCTTTTCGATTTCACAAATCATTGGCCTAATTGAGCCTGAGGTTCGGGCCGATCGATCACGAAACTCGGCTAGCGCCTCAGGCTCAAAAAAACCAACAAAAGACTTGTAACGAAATTGGGGAGATCTCCATCGACGTCCCTTTCCAAAATCACAAATCATACGACAGATTGAGCCTGAGGCGCTAGCGCGCCAGCCGATCGATTTCGATACTCGGCTAGCGCCTCAGGCTCAAAAAAAAGCCAGCCCGAAATCGCTAACAATTAGGAGTTGTGCGAATGAATTTCCGATCAAAAGCAACGATGCTTGCGTGGCTTCTCTGCGTTGAAGTAGGAGCAGTTTTCTTCGCAGGTATTCAAGTGAGAGCACTGCAAGGTCAGACGGTCGTGCAGCTTCCCGTAGTCGGCAATTTTTCGATCAATACTGCAGTGAGCGTTCCAGATTCGGGTGCCGCCTATTTGGGTAGTAATCGGTACGGGGCAACCTCTCGACAATCGCGTGGAGGATTGACAACTGGCTCTGCTTCCGGATCTCAAATGCGAACCGGAGGGGCAACCGCGCACGCCACGATCATCGATTTGGATGAGTTGGATCGAATGATTCGTTCTCAAACACACAGGAAACCGACCGAGCCTCAGTTCGCTGCGGACGCTTCGCCACCCAGTGGCTACCCAAGTTTGACCAAACCTAAGCCAACCCAAAAACCGGAGTACGCTTATCTCGAGGCGTTGACGCATGGGGCTGGCTCATCACAGGATCGCATTGCCGAAGATGCGAGTTACTATTTGAGTTTGGCACGCAATGCTCGACAACTTGGCCACTGGCATGCCGTCGAACTCTATTACAAGCTTGCTTGGGAATGCTTACCACCCAGTCGCCGGGAACGAGCCATCGAGCATCTTGAAAATGCCAGGTCCAAAACTAGCGAAACTACCGCCGACAAATCGCAATCAAGCAAGCGCAAATGAATCCTAACTCAACCGACACACCGAGAGCACCGGCCAGAATGGCCTGGATTGTCGTTGGGTTACTGCTACCAGTTGCATTGCTTAATTACTTGGACCGTCAGATGATCGCGGCGATGAAGTCGTCGATCATGGGGGACATCGATAGCATTCAAACGGATGCCAATTGGGGTTACATGCTGGGCAAATTCAAATTTGTCTATGCCGCCCTGAGCCCGTTGGCTGGTTACTTGGCCGACCGCTTTAGCCGTCGCATGACGATCTGCTTTAGCTTGATCGCATGGTCCATGGTTACACTTCTTACCGGTTTCGCAACGAGCTACGAAGAACTGCTCTGGGCACGCACGATGATGGGCGTCAGCGAAGCGTTTTACATTCCCGCAGCTCTTGCTTTGATCGCAGACTATCATCTCGGTCCGACTCGTTCGCGCGCGGTTGGGATGCACCAAATGGGAATCTACTGCGGAGTCATCCTTGGTGGCTTCTCGGGATATGCGGCGGACGAACCGAGCATTGGATGGCGTACCGCATTCAAAGTGATTGGGATTATCGGCATACTTTATGCCATTCCATTGATCTTGACGCTGCGAGATGTAAGAGGATCCGATGAACATCATTCGAACGCGAAGCCAAGCGTTCTAAATGCCCTTGGAACGCTATTGTCCAACGGTTCGTTTCTGCTCCTCGTGGCTTACTTCACGTTGCCTGCTCTCGCCGGTTGGGTGATTCGCGATTGGATGCCATCGATTCTCAAAGAAAGTTTCAGTATCGGCCAAGGACTGGCAGGTGTATCGGCAACAATCTATTTTCAGACTGCGGCTATCTTTGCAGCGATCACCGGCGGATGGTTCGCGGATCGCTGGATGCGACGCAACGTACGTGGACGCATCTATGTAAGTGCCATCGGAATGGTGCTGATCATCCCGGCCCTGATTTGTGTGGGGATTGCGACGAGCGAGAAGTCCTTTGTGATGGCGATTATGGCTTTGATTCTGTTCGGAGTCGGCTGGGGGTTCTTTGATTGCAACAACATGCCCATCCTGTGCCAGATCGTGAAACCACAATTTCGAGCGACCGGCTATGGCATCATGAACATGGTTAGCATTAGCTGTGGCGGATTTGCCGACTGGGGCTTTGGTAAGATGCGAGATAATCAAGTGCCGTTGATCGCCATCTTTAGTGTTTTTGCAGGCGTATGCCTCATTTCGGTAATGTTGGTGTTGCTGATTCGGCCCCGCCCCATCCAAGAATTGTCCCATTGATTAACAACACGACGACAACCCGTTAAAAACTCCCTATTCAGAGAATTGATTGACATGAATTTCCGCCCGAAAGGAATTGTCCCACCGCTCGTCACCCCACTCGTCGATCGCGATGAGTTAGATCAAACAGGGCTCGAGCGATTGCTCGAACACGTCATCGCTGGCGGTGTTGACGGCGTGTTTATTTTAGGTACGACCGGAGAGGCGCCGAGTCTCAGCTACCGACTTCGACGCGAGCTGATCGATAGAGTCACCTCGGTGATTGCTGGCCGCATACCTGTTCTCGTCGGGATCACGGACACCTCGTTTGTCGAGTCTGTTCGACTAGCGGATCACGCCAAACGCGCAGGCGCCGCCGCGGTGGTTCTCTCGACCCCATATTATTTCCCCGCCGGGCAAACAGAACTTACCGGCTATGTGGAAAACCTAGTGCCTGAACTAGAGTTGCCGTTGGTTCTCTACAACATGCCGAGCTTGACCAAGGTGTGGTTTGAAATCGAAACTCTCGAGAGGTTGGCTGCCATAGAGCAAATTATCGGAGTGAAGGACAGCAGCGGCGACCTTGGCTACTTCGAGAAAGCCGTGGGTCTAAAAAGAATTCGCCCCGATTGGTCGATCATGATCGGCCCTGAAGCCAAATTGCCCGAAGCCATGCGATTGGGTGGAGATGGTGGCGTCGCCGGTGGTGCCAACGTGTTTCCGGATCTGTTTGTGGAATGCTACCAAGCATGTGTTGCCAACGATCGTAACCGTATCGATGCGGCGCAATCCGCCATCAATGCTTTGCAACAAATATACGATGTCGGAAAATACGCATCCCGCTATATCAAAGCGACCAAGTGCAGTTTATCTTTGCTAGGCATCTGCGACGATTTCATGGCGGAACCTTTCCATCGATTCAGAGCTCCTGAACGTCAGCGTGTGGAAGCTATTCTAGAGTCCCTGACTTGGAAAACTCAGAACTAAAATGGACGGAACGCTCGAATGGGATAAGCCCCGTTCGGACTGCATTGTTACGAATGTGGAAAAGCCTCCACGCTACGATGGTGGCGTTCAGCGAAGAGGGGCCGAAAATTTCTTGTTTCTTTTCTGGATTGAGTTCAAGTGAAAACACCGCTCGTCTGCTTAAGCATATGTCTACTGATACAGAGCACACTGCGTGCGGATGGACTGGAACCACTCTTGTACAATCATCCCGGCCTCGTGGTTGATTTGGGTGTTGGGCTATGGGCATGGCCAATACCGTGTGATGCTGACAACGATGGCGATTTCGATTTGATTGTCTCGTGTCCGGACAAGCCCTCCAACGGAGTCTGGCTGTTTGAAAACACTACCGGAGACACGTCGAAACAACCTATGCCGGTCTTTCGTCCGGCGAAGTTACTCAGCAAAACGGTTCACTATGTGATGCCGAGCTATGTCGACGGGACGATGCGAGTTTTGTCGCCAGGCCTTGAGTATCGCGGCTTTACCAAAACAGGCACTCAAGAATCGACCAACCTGACGCTAGAAGCCAAATTTCATAAGCCTAAAGGGACACAGCCCAAAGGCCCCAAGATGCGACACAACCAATGGCGATACGTCGACTTCGATGGCGATGGGCGGCTTGATTTGTCGATCGGTGTCGAAGACTGGAGTTACTACGGTTGGGATGATGCTTGGGATGCCGATGGCCGATGGCAAAACGGTCCGTTGCACGGATGGATTTACATAGTTCGCAATCGCGGCACGACAGACAATCCGATATACGAGGATCCAGTCTTCATCGAAGCAGATGGCAAAAGGCTGGATGTGTTCGGTTGCCCATCGCAGAATTTCGAGGATTTCGATCAGGACGGCGATCTCGATTTAATCTGCGGTGAGTTTCTGGACGGATTCACTTACTTCGAAAATACAGGCACTCGCTCGTCACCTCGATACGCAGCAGGTCGGCGGGTTGAAACGATGGCCGGCCAGCCCCTATCGATGAACCTTGAAATGATCGTGCCCATCGCATTGGATTGGGATCGCGATGGCGACTTCGATTTGATTGTCGGCGATGAAGACGGCCGTGTGGCGTGGATCGAGAACTTAGGATTGCGTTTGTATGGGTCAGCCAAGGCGCCTGCGTTCGCAGAACCGAAGTACTTCCAACAACAAGCGGACTCGCTCAAATGCGGAGCCCTTGCGACACCTGTGGGTTTCGATTGGGATGGTGATGGCGACACGGATATCCTCTCGGGTAATACAGCTGGCTACATCGAGTTTTTCGAAAATCTAAGTGGACCTGGAAACGAGCAACCTAAGTGGAATAGGCCACGTCGACTCGAAGCCGACGGTTCCGTTTTTCGTGTCATGGCTGGTCCCAATGGTAGCATTCAGGGGCCCGCCGAAGCCAAGTGGGGATATACGACGCTCAACGTCGCCGACTGGGATGCCGACGGACTTCCAGACATCGTCTACAACTCCATACTGGGCCGAGTCGAGTGGCTAAAAAACATCGGTACCCGAAAATCTCCCAGACTTGCAGCCCCACAGGCAATCGAGGTGGAATGGGACGGCGAGCCTCCGCGCTTGGCGTGGGGTTGGCTGCGCGCACAGGGCAATCAATTGTTGACTCAGTGGCGAACTACGCCCGCATTGTACGATTTCAATCAAGATGGATTAGTCGACATCGCCATGTTGGACCATGAAGGCTACTTGGCGTTTTTCGAACGGAGTCGCATAGGCGATCGTCTCGTTCTCAAACCTCCGCAAAGACGATTCGTTCAAGAATCAGGAACGCCACTGCGATTAACCGATGGGGCAGCCGGCAGGAGTGGTCGACGCAAGCTCTGCGTAACCGACTGGGACGGAGACGGAAAATTTGATTTCCTCTTAAACTCCTCCAATGCGGACTTCTTGAGGCAGGTCGATTTCAAGGATGGAAATTGGGAAATGAAAAACGCTGGAACACTTGCAAACAGAAACATCGAGGGGCACGACGTGAGCCCGACCACCGTCGACTTTAACGGAGACAAGGTTCCAGACTTTTTGGGCGGTGCAGAAGATGGACGATTGTATTACCAACGGAATCCTCGCTGATTCAGCCTCCGCGAATTTCGAAAACTCCCGTTCTGAGCAAGTAAGCTTCGCTCACTCGGACGATTTCTTTTTTCCAACGAGTTGCGGCATCCGGACGAACTGATTGCATGCTTCGATCAATAGTTGCAATCTCCGTTCGCGAGTATCTGAACGTTTGGCGCTCATGATCCAGTGTTTTGTAATGCGACGGTATCCCGGCGGCTGTTGTTCGAAGAACTTCCATGCAGCTTGATGTCTTCGAAACGTTGCCAAAAGCGATGCATCGAAGTCGGATTCATCGCGTTCGAACGAATAGACTCCCGTGCGTTCGGGTTTTCGAGCCTCAAAGGCCGCGATTCCCGCTGGTTGCATGCGTCCTGCTTGAGTTAGTCTGTCGACGTGACGGAGGTTGACCAAGCTCCAGTTGCTCTTCGGTTTGCGAGGAGTGAATCGATTGGTATAGGATTTGTGGTCTACTTTTCTTCGAACACCGTCGATCCACCCCCAGCACAATGCTTCATCCAGCGCTTCCGCGTACGATACGCCCGTGAGCTGCAAGTCTTTTCGGTAAAAGCCGATCCAGATTTCTGTTTCCTGGGTACCGTACTTGCGAAACCAACGATGCAATTCATCGACTGTTTTGAAATGGACAACAACCATGATTCCTCCTCGAGAATAGTATATCGGTTGCAGACCCACGGAGATGGACCTCGTGGCCGCGCCGCTCCGCGACGCGAATCCGAAAGTCTGAGCGACGTGAAACTGAAAGGCCGAGCGACGCGAATACTAGGTCTGCGCAGTGCGCAACCCGCGTTGCGGAGCAACGCAGCTACATCCACTGGATAGAAATGGTGGATTCGATAAACTGGGCAGCCACTATCGCGTAGGCAGTTTTCTATCGCGAAGAGTGTTCGATTTCTCGTTCCCAATGCAATGTGCCCATGGCAAAAACCGCCATTACTCCGACTCGAGCCGAAGATTATCCCGAGTGGTATCAGCAGGTGATCAAAGGTGCGGACTTAGCTGAGAACTCTGCCGTTCGCGGCTGCATGGTGATCAAACCGTGGGGTTACGCCATTTGGGAAAACATGCAGCGAGCTCTTGACCAGATGTTCAAGGACACGGGCCACCAAAACGCATACTTCCCGCTCTTTATTCCGATGAGTTTCTTGGAAAAGGAAGCAAAGCATGTTGAGGGATTCGCCAAGGAATGCGCGGTGGTGACCCACCATCGCTTGGAGCCGGATGGAAAGGGTGGGCTGCGCCCTGCTGGCGAGTTGGAGGAGCCGCTCATTGTTCGCCCGACGAGCGAAACGATCATCGGCGCGACCTACGCCAAATGGGTTCAATCGTATCGCGATTTGCCAATCTTGATCAATCAATGGGCCAACGTTGTTCGCTGGGAAATGCGCACTCGCTTGTTTTTACGGACGACTGAGTTCTTGTGGCAGGAGGGGCATACAGTGCACGCTACGGCTGATGAAGCCATTGAGGAGACGCGCAAGATGCTCGACGTCTACGCGGATTTTGTCGAGAATCACATGGCCGTCCCGGTCATCAAGGGAGAGAAGACGGCCGGAGAGAGGTTTCCTGGCGCCGTCACCACTTACTCGATCGAAGCCATGATGCAAGACAGAAAAGCATTGCAGGCCGGCACCTCGCACTTCTTGGGTCAGAATTTCTCCAAGGCACAAGAAATCAAGTTTCAAGACAAGAATGGCGAAGTGGCTTATGCATGGACAACGTCTTGGGGAGTTTCGACTCGACTGGTGGGTGCGCTCATCATGACCCATTCGGATGACGATGGACTTGTCCTGCCTCCGCGACTTGCTCCGTCGCAAGTTGTCATCATTCCGATCTATCGCGATGAATCGCAACGCGCCGAGGTAATCGCTTATTGTCAGTCGCTCAAGAAAGAGCTATCTGCTCAGACCTATTGTGACCAGAAAGTGCGTGTCGATATGGATGACCGCGACATGCGTGGGGGTGACAAGAAGTGGTATCATGTCAAGCGCGGCGTCCCGGTGCGCATCGAGGTAGGCCCCAAAGACATTGCCAGCAACGCTGCTTTTGTCGCTCGTCGCGATACCAACCAAAGCCAACCGATGCCACGCAACGATCTTGTATCAGGCATTTCTCAATTGTTGGCTGACATCCAACGCAATCTTTTTGACCGTGCCTTGGCCCTGCAAAAATCCAATACTGTAGAAATCAATTCAGAAAAAGAGTTTAGGGATTACTTCAAACCAGATGATGAACAAGGCCGCTCGATCGGTGGCGGATTTGCCAAATGTTGGTTTGCAAACGAGCAAGCGGTTCAAAGTC
>JBEBHM010000964.1:0-2880 GCA_040080875.1 Pirellula sp. | reverse complement strand
TTCGGTGAAAGGAAAACCAGGCTGATGCATCTGTTTCAATTCTTGAAGCGCCCTATCGCCAAAACGCCCCTGGCAGGATGCATTCTTGCTCTCGTAGCAATTGGGACCGTTGGATGCGGGCCATCCACTCCGCCAACAGCGTTGGTTTCGGGGGTCGTAAAATGTGATGGCAAACCCGTAGTGCATGCGATGGTCACGTTTTTCCCACAAGGGGTTACCGATGCAAAGATTGGGTTCGGGCAGACGGACGCTGAGGGTAAGTTCACCACCGTTTCCACGTTCGGCAATGGAGACGGGGTTGTGGTCGGGCATCACAAGGTCGCCATTACCGAAGCTTGGCCACCTGACCTCAAAGAAGTTCCCAAAGACAACACGGGGATGGAGAAATCGCCACCTCGCGGTCCATGGGTCGCTAAGTACCGCGACTCGTCATCCGGGGCATTGCAAGTCGACGTTGGTGCGAAAGAAAAGAACTTCTTTGAATTTGAACTAACAAGCAAATGATCGTCCTGAACTGGGAAAGAATAGTTGAGTATGCCAATGAAATTCTACATTTCAGTTCTCGCCTTTCTCACCGCGTTAACTGATGCTTCGTTTTTGTTGGCCGATACGAAACCAAACATCATCGTCATCTATACCGATGATCAAGGGTATGGCGATGTCAGCGCGCTCAACCCAGACGCGAAATTCAAGACCCCAAATATGGATCGCCTTGTCCATGAAGGCATCGCGTTTACCAACGCTCATTGTTCCGATTCTGTATGCACTCCAAGCCGCTACAGTCTACTGACTGGACGCTATTGTTGGCGAACCAGCCGCAAGGATGGGGTGATGGGAGCGGAAGGCAAGTGCTTGATACCGGATGGTCGCATGACGCTGGCGTCGTTTCTACGCGACAACGGCTACCAAACTGGAATGGTTGGAAAGTGGCACTTGGGAATGGACTTTCCCGGCGACGAAGGGGCACGCGATTGGTCCAAGCCTGTTCTCGACATGCCACTCGACAAAGGATTCGACTACTACTTTGGCATACCCTCCTCGCTCAACTACGGGGTGCTCGCCTGGTTTGAAGGGCGTCACGCGGTCGTGCCTCCCACTCTCTTCACCAGCAAAAAAAAGAATGATCGGCATGTCGACTATCGCATTAAGCCACCGTACACAATACCGAATGAAGCAAGCAAGGGAGAGTTTGAAGTTGCGGAGGACTTCGTTGACGATCAATGCTTGACCCGATTCACCGATAAAGCGATTGCCTGGATGACGACAAAGTCCGAAGGAGCCAAACAGGGAAAGCCGTTTTTCCTCTACCTGCCATTCACGTCGCCACACTACCCAGTGTGCCCCCTTCCTCAATTTCAAGGACAGGGAGAATCCGGCGCGTACGGTGAGTTTGTCATCGAAACCGACTATCACATTGGTAGAGTCCTTGAGTTCCTTAAGTCATCTAGCTTGGATGAGAATACTCTGATTGTTTTCACGAGCGACAATGGTCCTGAGAATTCTTGGAGGGGCCGCATCAACGAATTTGGTCATGACAGTCGCGGCGGATTTCGTGAAGGCAAACGAAGTGTGTACGAAGGTGGGCATCGCGTTCCGTTCGTCGTTCGATGGCCCAGCGGTATCCAGCAACCAGGTCGTCGTTGGAACCAAGTCGTGGGACAAACCGATCTGCTGGCTACCTTTGCAGATATTCTCGGGAAGACGCTACCTGAAAACGCAGGCGAAGATAGCGAGAGTTTTGTCGACGTGCTACGCAATCCAAACTCCAGCTATGTTCGTGCACCGTTAATCAGCCATGGCGAAACAGGCAGACGCTATGCGATCGCAGATAGCGGTTGGAAACTGGTGATGCCCAGCGGCCAGGACCCAATCGAACTTTACGATCTCTCGGCAGACCCAAGTGAGAAAAAGAATGTGGCCAACGAGAATCCTGAACGAGTCAAATCGCTCACGGAGAAGTTGACGATGATCGTAGTGCGAGGCAGATCCTCCCAAGGTGCTGCACAGTCCAATGACACAGGCTATTGGAAGGACCTAACATGGATTACAGAAGAACAATACAAGGACCTCACTCGATGAAACAACTAACATTGGAGTCGTTAATGCAGTTTTCTTGCTCACAGATATTTGCAGGGAGTTCATTGAGATCGCGCACTCTCGCGCCTTGCATGATGATGGCTTCGTTGTTTTTCCTTCTGTCGGGGTGTGGTTCGGATCTCTCGACCGTCAAGGGAAAAGTAACTCTCGATGGAACGCCCGTCGAGAACGCGTTTGTTGAGTTTGTACCGAAGGGGAAAGGTACCCCATCGTATGGAAGGACCGACAAAGACGGGAACTATTACTTGGCGTATTCTCTCGAAAAGAACGGTGCGGCTCCCGGCGAGTATGCAGTTCGTATTTCAACAGCAGATGTCGGGGATGTTGGTAGAGCGAGCATACCCGAAAGGGTCCCAGATCGGTACAACCGGAAGACTGAACTTAGCGCTGAAGTCAAAGCGAATCAATCCAGTGTCTTTAACTTTGATCTGAAGACCGATGGAGCGAAAATTACACAACCCAAACAGACCGCCAACTAGTCGACTAGGCGCGGACTTCGAGAATACTGTTTCTGAATGATGTTTGTTCTTTTCTCAGTTTTTCTAAGGTAGATTATCATGAAATCAATTCGCAAACGCTCTTACGGCTTTACGCTGGTGGAGCTGCTAGTCGTAATCGCCATCATCGGAATCTTGGTGGGGCTCTTGCTTCCGGCGGTGCAAGCCGCGCGAGAGGCTGCTAGACGAATGCAGTGCACCAATAATTTGAAGCAAATTGGATTAGCAGTACACAACTACCATGATTCGTACAAACGATTTCCAATTGGAGCCAACTATAACCATG
>JBEBHM010000963.1:0-2884 GCA_040080875.1 Pirellula sp. | reverse complement strand
GTGACAAGGTAAATACGTATCGCGCCAATCTACGGCGTGAACGATTCTAGTTCAAAAGTTAAGATTGCGGGTGTCCGGCTGCGGACACTCGTGTCGACAGTATAATCGCCTTTTTACTGAGTAAAATCCTGGGTGTCCGTCGAACAGTATGGGCTGGCAGGAAACGAGTACCAATTGCCGGTTTCGACGGGATTGCATAGTGTTGCTAAGAAGCTCAGTGATTTCGGGCGTTGACTTGAATGTCGAAGCCTTCTTCGAGGCTACTAAAATCCTTTCCGAACTCAATCGATTGATGGGCTAATGGCGTTTTCTCGAATCACCAATCTCCAAACTGCGATCTTCAATCTTTCGTTTCCAATTGCTGGCAACTCCGAACAAGGGTAGCATCTTAGTTGGATTCTTTGAAATCGAGCTCATTCTACAACCAAGAGAGATGCATGAAATCCAACGAGGGATTCGGCATTTCGGAGTGATTTGTAATGACCATTGGTCAGCGTGACGATCCAACGACGACCGCTTATCAAACTGCCTTCAAACTCTGCCGGCGGTCGACGGATTTTGTGCGCTGTGTAACGAAAGTTCGCCGATTCGGACGATGAACGATGACTCCTTGGGTTCAATTACATTGTATTTTAGGTCGCTCCAAAAGGGAGATTCACAGTCTGCGACGGCAATTTTTGTACGCTACTTTCCGCGGTTGCTAAATCTCGCACAAAGGGTCTTGATCGCACGCTCGCTGCCAGTCGAGGCCGAGGACGCTGTACAAGATGCTTTTTTGCAGTTCTTCAACAGTGTGCAGCTTGGCTCGTATGATCAACCCTTGCGCCGCGATGATTTGTGGCGCATCCTGAGCATGATCACGATTCAAAAAGCTCGAAAGCAATTGGTGCGTGAAACAACCGCAAAGAGAGGCGGCGGGCGGGTGAAACTAGAATCGCAAATCGGCAGCTCTGGCTCAGGTGCCTTTCGATTGGACTCGCAACTGGGTAGTCTCTCGACCGCTGAGTGGGATGTCATCGTTGCTGAGATGTTCGAAAAGCTGGGTGATGAATTACGAGAAGTTGCGATACTGAGACTCGCGGGTTATTCCAACCCGGAAATCAAAGTGCTTCTCAACAGTTCGCTTCGCTCCATCGAGCGGCGCGTACAAATTGTTCGGGCGACGTGGAAGGAATACTTGAACGGCAATTGACACTTTGCCGTCATGAAGAAATCAAACGATGAAACCAATAACTTCAAAACCATCCTCTTCCGCTCCCGAAGCTCAGCCCAACCCGTCGGACGTGCAGCCGCTATCACCCGCCACACGAGATCAGCTGATTCAGATTCATGCATCTTGTAATGATTTTGAGCAGCGATGGTCAACGTCTAGTCGTGTAACCATTGAGCAGATCATTGCTTCTGACAAGGGCTTGGTATTGGAACATTTGCTGGAATCGCTCGTACGATCCGAGTTGGAACTGCGGGAGAATGAACCAATCCCCTTAGGTGCAAGCGAGTTTTACGCACGCTTCCCCGTGAATGCCAATGCCATCCATCGCGCGTTTTGCACGACCGAACGGTTGTTGGTATTGGATCAGCAATCCAATTCCACAAATCTCAACGCAATGGGGAGCACGGGGCCCGATGGAAACTTGTCCGTCGGTTCGCGAGATGTGCATTCCGATCATTCGCCCCCAAAGCTGCTAGGTAAATATGAGATCTTAGAAGAGTACGCGCGGGGTGCGATGGGAGTGGTGTACCGCGCTCGAGATATGGATCTGGACCGCATTGTCGCAGTCAAGGTGATCCTCGCAGGACAATTCGCGTTGCCAATGGATATCGCGCGTTTTCGAAACGAGGCACACGCGATCGCCGCTTTGGATCATCAAAACATCGTCCCGCTTTTCGAGTTAGGTGAATTCGATGGCCACCATTTTTTTTCGATGCCCTGGATCGAAGGCGGGAATCTTGCCGACCGAATACAGCATCATCCGTTGCTGCCTCTAGAAGCTGCCGAGATCGTACTCCAAATCGCTAAAGCGGTCGAATATGCCCATGGGCAAAGTGTTATCCATCGCGATCTAAAGCCTCGCAATATCTTGATCGACGGAAAGTCGTTCGTTCGAGTCTCCGATTTTGGTTTGGCAAAGATCGTCAATTCTTTGCAAGGCTCAACCGACAAATCCGATCTGACGATGTCAGGGCAAATCGTAGGAACACCCGCCTATATGGCTCCGGAGCAAGCCCAAGGATCGGCAGACAAACCTTCGGATATCTACTCCATCGGGGCAATTCTCTACGCACTTTTGACAGGTCGACCGCCATTTCAAGCTGCCACGCCATTAGAAACTTTACGCCAATTGCAAGATACCGAGGCGGTCGAGCCGCGGCGTCTCAACTCGCACATTCCCCGCGATCTTGAAACAATCACATTGAAATGTCTGCACAAGTATCCCGGCTCACGATACTTGTCTGCCACAGAACTTGCCTGCGATTTGCAACGTTTCATCGACGGGAGGCCGGTTCGTGCACTACCGATCTCGAGCATGGGGCACGTAATTCGATGGATGCGTCGGCAGCCCATGGTCGCATCGCTGGCGATGATCATTTTCGTATCGCTCGCTGGTGGCTTGGCCTCGTCCCTGTTTTTCTACGGGCGTGAAAGGCAACAGCAGCAGCAAGCGGTCAAGAATTTTGAGTTAGCATCGGCCTCGGTCGATAAGTATCTGACCGAGATCGCAGCCAGTCCGGAATTGAAAGCACATGGACTCGAAAAGTTACGAAAGGATTTGCTGATCACCGCGAGAGGTTTCTACCAACAACTGGATCAACAGCCGCTACGCAATCATGCATTGCAATTGAAGTTGGCGGAGGCCTACAAGAACCTTGGATACATCAGTCA
>JBEBHM010000962.1:0-2886 GCA_040080875.1 Pirellula sp. | reverse complement strand
CCGTTCGGCTTTGCCACAATGATTGAGCAAGCAAGGGATAAGGAATCGGCGGGACACATCGCGTGCCATTGCATTCGAGCCAGCGAAGACGATCATGGGCGTTCCATGATGCAAACGAAACAAGTCTTCGAGGACTCGCAGCTTCTCCTCCGCGCGATCTTCGATCGATTTTTTCTCGCGATACGCTCGCATGATGATGCCCGCTTGTCCGCTGCGCTGCGTTTCGGCACAGAGCGTTTTCCAAGTGAAGTTTGCGTCCTCTTGCCTACGTTCATAAACATAGTTCGAGACAACTTCACCTAACTGATCGTACCGAAAGCGTTCTCGATCATTCAAGAAGACGGGCACTCGAAAAACATCGTACTCGGCCAGCGATCCGCCTCGGACTTGGCTGATCTCAATACGAAAAATAAGAGGGCCGATGAGCTGATTTAGTTTCGAATGTTGCCCGTCCCCTCGTTCCAAAGTAGCCGTTAACCCCAACCGCATCGGTGCGATACTCATTCGAGCGGCATCGCTGCGAATGGGGCCGGGCAGATGATGACACTCGTCGAAGATGATCAACTGGAACCTGTTTCCCAAAATTGGCATGTGGATACAAGCGCTGTCAAAGGTAGTCACCGAGATTGGCTTAACATTGTAGACGTTGTCTCCGATGATACCTGCATCGTAACCTAAGCCTTTGAGGATTCGCCGATGCCACTGATACATCAGATCGCGAATGGGGGAGACGACGAGCGTACTGCATCGTTGATCTGCCATGATGCGCAATGCAACTTCTGTTTTACCTGTACCCGTCGGCATCACCACGACACCTCGGCGTGTTTCCGACCAAGCCTTCACGGCATCGATTTGTTCGACACGGAGTTCTGGCAGGCTGACGTCGGACCACACAACCGGTTGCCATTGCGGAACGCGATCAAGCGTCCCGTATGAATTCGCATCCAGTGCTTTCCGAATGGTCGAATAATGAATAGCGCTCGTTCGCCAAAAGTTAGTTCGCTCGTCCCAAGTCCAGATTCCATCACCGAAGACGCGCGTAATCGCTTGCCGCGACCAATGATCCAATACGAGCGTGCCTTCACTAAAATCAAGGTTCGCTTGATTGTAGACCTTGGTATTGTAGACTGGCTGTTCTGATGTTTCGAACGTCAAGCTCTTAGTGATCTCCAAATGGTCGATTGCAGAACTGACTTAATCGTAACTTTCACAGGAGTGTTTAGGGTAGTTGCCTATTGTACAACGAAGGAGATTTGCATTGTCTAGGCACACGGAAAGCAGGAGCCCGTTGCCGCGGTAGCGAATTGGCAAATCCCACGTAGGTCAGCCTGTCCTCAGGCTGACATGCACACTCAGGCTGACACTCACTGCAAGCTTGTTAAATACGCTAGCAAATCCGCAGCTTGTTGAGCGGTCAGCTCGCTGCCCAAACCGGTCGGCATGATCGATTTTGTATCGAGCTTTCGCGTCTCAATTTCAGCTACATCAACCACAATCTTCTCTCCCTGTGCATTGATCAGTGTAAGCTGTTTCGCCGATTCTTGATCAAGCAATCCGGTAATCACTTTTCCATCCGTCAACAGCACAGTATGACTCTGATACTTCGGTTCAATGACGCGGCTGGGATCGACAAGCGATTCGAACAATTGCGAAGGTGATAGTTTCTTGCCGACGTGCAACAAGTCTGGGCCGATTTGACCGCCACGTTCGCCAACCCGATGGCATTTGGCGCACTGCGATTTGTTTTGATCAAAGAACCAAGCTTCACCAGTCGCAGCATTGCCACTGATATCCGCTATCTCCGAATACGTTGCACCTGGACCGAGGCGACGTTGTCGATCCCTCGCCGGTACGAAGGCTTCGAAGAGGCTGCTGATCAGCGGATCGGGCACTTTGGCTAGTTTTGACAAAGTTTCTGCGGGAAGTGGTTTTGATGTCGCTTTGGTTCGAGCCAGATCGATCGCTAACGCCATGGCCCCGTGCATACGATCCTCTCGTTTTGCCGAGTCAGAATCCGTACTGGCGTTCGCAACGGTAAACGATTCGAGAATCGCGGTGGCTGCTTTTTTCATGTCATCAGCGGCGGTGGCATTGTGCGAGATATCTGACTTTGTCATGCCATTGATCCAATCGCTAATCAGCGTTACGGCTCCAAAGTCAACTTCGCGAGATCCGACGTGTGGCATGCGTCCCGTGGAACTAGATGCCATACGGAAAAGCAAAACACTGCGGAGGGGATCGCCAGGGGAAATTAGTTTTCCATCTTTTAATCCTACATTGCCTTTACTCGGTGCAATATCGATTAAGTTAATCGCCTTTTGGTCGTCGGTGATTTTGAGGGACAAGGGGACGGCGGCACCTGCCCCGTTTTGATGGCAGTGTGCGCAATTGGCGTGCAAATAGGAACGAGCCCGCAGGTCTATTGGATCGGTAGTGGAAGAGCTCAGTGCACGTTGCACGCACTTGTTGGGCTCGATGGGGGCTCGCTGACTATTTAGCGTTTCGATAAAGCCTTGACGTACTAAAGTCAGCCACTCGGACGCGGCACCTTTGTCGGGTTGATGCAATTGTTCCGGAGTGAACGCCAGAGTGAATTCTGGCCACGGATTATGGCATTGCATACATTCCGGGCAAGGTCAGCTCTATTCCGGCCGCAGGCGCCAATTCAGCATCGGTCTGTTCTTCATTCCAAACGTAACTGTATCCGTGCCAGAGCCGCCCATCGAAATGCAACAACTGTGTCTCGATCTTATGACTCGCCACAGCCTCGGAAGCATCGAACACCTTTGGAACCGATATCGTTTTTGCAAGTACCGTACCACTAGGATAGTGCAGCCGACTATTGAACATCGCCACGGTGTCAACCGGTTGAGGCTGATTGAATAC
>JBEBHM010000961.1:0-2892 GCA_040080875.1 Pirellula sp. | reverse complement strand
ACTTTTCGTCAGGGTCGACCCAACACATCCGATCTTGTTTCTGACGATCAGAGGCAGAATCGAATCTCGGCAGTCCGAGTTGTTGCTTGGTCATTTGGATTAGATGCGGTGCAAGAATGACGCAACCAGTGTGACCGGTCCAATGTTCGCAATCGAGTGCAGCGTCATTCTCAGGAACCAGAGGATCCCCTGAGTTTCCGAAAATGGACTCGACGAAATCGAGATTGCTCACCAATCCACCGGGTGCAAAGAAGCGGATCTCCATCGACCGATGCTGGCAGTATCCGCGCACCTCGGGACAAACCAGTGGACGGATCAGCAACGAAACAAATGTTTTGGCGGGAGCGGAATGGGAATTGGTGAATGGCAATACGAGCAACTCTTCGGGAGGTGCAACTGCACATTGGAATAGTTTGGCAAAGACTGATTTTGGGACGCTTCGTTTATCGCCGGCGATTGGAAGACCACCCTCGACCACGTGAAAGGTCCCTTGGGTCGTGCGGCGATCTGCTTGCGGGTTGTGAAGAATTCCATTGGCCACGCGATACGAGCTGATGAGCGTGTTCTCGAAATGTTCGCCACGGTCGGGCAAACTCAATTGCCTCGCCATCCCATGGTGATCCAGAACCAAAGACGATATTGGCAGCCGAAGTGACACTTCGGGTAACAACTCCGCGAAGTGATCGGCCAAGAAGGCTTCGATGCGTTGATCGATGGGAGCCTTGAGTTGAGCGAGTAAACGGTTCTTTTCCTCCAAGTTGGCTAAAAGCCCTTCGGGTAAGTCCACTCGCTTTCTGGCTTCATCGTCTAGTACCAAGTCCGTTGCGGCCATCTGCATATAGATGTATTGCCGGAGTGTCTTTGCAGCGCTTTTGTTGCGACTAGGTTGCCGATTCCAAGAAAGGGATCTCTCCATGGAATCGATCAGACAACCATGTTCGATCGACCGGTCGTTGCGGCTATTGTGGTGCATTGCTTGAGAATTGCTTGCGATTGCAGATAACAGAGCGTTGGGCGAAATAATGAAATGAGCGCGAGGGTTCGCACTGGGTGATTAGCAATGGTCAACGCCGCTTCGAGGATGACGGCATCGTGGGCTCGTGCTATTTCCGACCGTCAGTTCTATTAGACTTCGGGAATCGAGACGTGCATCAGGAATGACGAGCATCAGGAATCGAGACGAGTATACCGAGTATGGCCTATAGATCATACAACTCAGGATCCACGTTTGGCGGCTCAAAGAAACGAGCAAACTTCTTGGATTTCTTGGATTCGGGAGCGAAAGGATCACCATCGGCGTCCAGGGCGTCCCCCATTTCTTCGTCAATTTTGTCGGGATCTTCGCCCGCTTCCATTCGCTTGATGGCTTCTAACATGGCGCCGTTGGGCTGTGCGCCAGTCAATTCGAACATTCGTTTCATGAGTCCGGCCATTTGACGCGGGTCCTCGGAACCTTCACCTTCCTCGTCCATATGTGGAGCCATCTCCGCCATCAGCTGTTCCATTTTGCTCTCATCGACATTTTCAAAAGGGTCTGGCGAAGAACTGTCTTCGGTCAGGCCTTTAGAAATAGCGAACCGCGAGATTTTTTTTTCGAGCTTCTTAAGGCCGCACTTGGGACACTTTGGACTTGCAATTTGCGTCATCGAACGAGCAAAAAAACTGTAGATGGTGTGGCATTTAGAACAATAAAACTCGTAAATTGGCACTTGATAAATTCTCCTGGATTTGGGCAACCCGATCGGCAGCTGTTGTAATTATCGAATTCCCGAATCCGCCACCCGTCGATTGCGATCAAGGAGGCATCACGCGAGGCTGCTGACTTAAAACACTACAGAATTTGACTCGTTTCGTCAGCCCCGATTCCGTTACTTTCGAACTTATGTCCTGTTTCCGACGCAGCATGGATCCTGTATCAGGTTCGGAAAAACGTCAGTTCGCTTGACCCGCCAAGTTGATCAAAGGTATTATTGCCGAACTTGTTTGTGCACGGCATCCGACATACTCCAACAACGCCATCAGATTCAAAACCATCTTGCCCGTCACAACCATCAACTCAGCCTCCGATCAACCCAGCGATGAGCCGAGCTTACCCATCGGGTCACAAGGGGCCGATCCACCGCTGTTCCCAACTGCCGAGTTGATGGCAGAACTTGACGCGCAAAGCCAACAATTTGAGTCCGCAGAGCCGGAAGTAATTCTCGCTTGGGCGGCCGAACGGTTTGGTGACAAATTCACGATGGCGACCGCCTTTGGCCCTGAGGGAATGTGCATCTTAGAAATGCTTTCGCGAGTTTCCCCGAAGACTTGGGTCTTCAACTTGGACACGGGTTATCAATTCGAAGAGACGATCGCCTTGCGAGACAAAGTAGCTGAGCAATACGGCATCCACGTCGAATTGCTTCAGCCTGAACTTACCGTCTTCGAATACGAAAAACTCCACGGCGGCCCCCTTTTCGAGAAAAATCCCAATAAGTGCTGCGGAGATCGCAAACTCGCGGTTCTGAAAAAAGCGGCGCTTGGGATGCACGCTTGGGCAAGTGCAATTCGGCGTGATCAAAGCCCTGATCGCGCCGGGGCCGCCATCATTGGATGGGACAAAAAGTTTCATTTGGTCAAAGTCAGCCCACTGGCGAACTGGACGAATAAACAAGTATGGGATCGGATCGTCAAGCGACAAATCCCTTACAATCCGTTGCATGACCTGGGGTATCGGAGCATCGGTTGCAAACCGTGCACACGAGCCGTTTTGATGGGTGAAGACGAACGAGCCGGACGTTGGAGCGGGACAGGAAAAACTGAATGCGGACTTCATACCACCGACTGACAACCGCCCCCGCAGTGCGCCGTAGGCTGGGACCATCGACCCGTCCCGTTACTTCGTTTGGGGAC
>JBEBHM010000251.1:0-10883 GCA_040080875.1 Pirellula sp. | reverse complement strand
GCGAGAGCTTGGTTTGCTTGTGGGAGTATTGCATTCTGCAGTCGCGGATTTCGATGGTGATGGAGACCTCGACATCGCGGCCGTTGGCCTGTTTCCGTCGGCCCATCTCGAAAGTCCGGGTGCTTACGATTCCATTTGTTGGTGGGAGCAGCGTGCAAACCTCGAATTTGTGCGACATTCGATTGAACGAGATCAATGCACCCATGCAACTTGCGAGGCAGCAGATGTCAACTCGGATGGCCGGGTTGATCTCATTGTCGGCCAGTGGCTCGCAGAGGACCGAACGGCGTTTCAAATCTTTCTTAATCTGCCACCCGAAGCAGCGACATCAACGACAACGAACTGAAATTGCAAGGTTGATGTCGGTCCCGTTCGACCAAGCAAAAATTGATTGATTGAAAAGAAAGAACAAGGAACAAGAAAGGACAGGCACAGCGATTGACCAGTTTGGTTTTTTGGAAAGCTCTGGCGATTAATTCAATTCCACCGCAGAGGGTTGTCTATGACCATCCTCGGTTTTGGACGTGTTGATACCACCGTAAGTCGTTGGTACCACTGTATTTCTAGACGCGTTCGACGGGCTCATCTTATGATCCCTGAGGCTGTGTTAAAAAGCTGACCACGGAACACTCGGAATACACGGAATCGAACATCGCATGCACTCGCAATTCGTCGAATGCTTCGGATCGCGAAACAAAGCCGGAGTGGATCGATTCGATCGTTCATGTTTATCCACCAAGATTGCGCCTGGCATCCAAACGCGCTCGGGTCATTCTTTCACGCAAGCCGCCTTCGGCAAGAAATGCCTGCTCCAATGATCGCAATTGCTGATCCAACAAATAGTTGGTTTGGTGAATCAAACAAATCATGATGTTGGCTACGACATCTGCAGGACGTGTGTCGATGTAGGTCCGATATGTCTCATAGGTCGCATCTTTCTTTGAACCCAACTTTCGAACAAACAACGACTCTTTCGAGTCTTTGCCCCACTGCTGATGCCCACGCGTTCGCAAGTAATCGCGATAGTCTTCCAATAGTTCTTCCAAGCTGGCACGGGCTACGTTGACCAACTTGATTTCCGTCTCCTTCGACGTGCCGCTCGCCTGACTCCCCTCCAAAATGTTCTGCTTGCCAGATCGCGCCGCCTGCACCATCTGATCTACCGTTCGATCGCGTTTCTCCAAGAACCGCTCGCAAAACCGATACGTCCCGTCGTAGACGATCCGAGCTTTTTGAAATGACAGTAGGTTTTCGTATCCGCCATGATCGGGAATAAAATGATTGTCAGGCATCTTTTTGGTCTTCCCCAAGAGAATAGGTCCAATAGGTCCAATGCGTCCAATTGGCCCTATTCGAAATAGGTCATAAAGGTCGTATGGGGCCTATGGTTTTTCTGTGAAGTCTCAAGACAGCTCCAATATATCGTTCTCCAGACTTCGATGGCGGACTCCATGACTCTAATTCAATTCGCGCGGTTTTTGGCGCACTATGGCATGAAGTTCGCGTTCGAGTACCTGCGCATCGTCGAGCGTGACGGAGGGCTGGTCTACATCGCGCTGCCTGGCGGCAAAACACCGACCGAGTTCGTGCTCAGCGAGTTAAGCCCAACGCGCGCCGTGTTCGACCCCTGCACTTGCTCCTGCGTATTGACCCGGATGTGGCCAGCGGGTGGTCGGATACCGAAGTGGCTGAGAGTTGGTTTCGACTATTTCCGCCGCGTGGGGCTGATCGAAAGCCCATGAAAGTTTCCAAGGAGATCATGGAAGTTCGTGTTGGGCGTGCGGCCCAACTGCGGTTGTCACCGCCGCCTAGACATCTGTCGTCCCTATCGGGACTAGATCACGAGAACCGAAATAAGATTGGATTAATGAGGATCGAACAATTCGGAGAATTGTGCAACGGTGGGGATCGTTATTCCGGTTGTTGAGCTAACGTGAGCGCGATCCAAAATTACTTACAACGCGACCATCGCTAGGCTTCCCATTCTGTACGCTGTTGATTCTTGGTTGTGGTGGGGTTAGTGTAGGGGCGGTTGCAAACTAAGATGCTGTGCCTGTCCCGAGTTGACTGTCACAGATCGCCCTAACGATATCCCGAGTTTGACAGCAGTTTTAATTGAGGGACATTGAGCTTGTTACTCGCGAATCAATGGATCCCGCTTGCCAATTTCAAATTGGTCGGGGCGGCACGCCGAGCTTCGCTGGAAGCAAAGGACGTTGATAACGTGGATCAACCGCGGCGGTTATCGCTCCCGAACAACCCGAAACCCTACGCCATATTGTGTGCCTGATTGTTCCGCCTCGATTCGGTAGGCGCACCGTTGGGCGACTGGAGTGTTATTGAAGCCACCGCCACGGACGACGCGGTATTTGCCTGTAGTCGGACCTTTTGGATCCTCCACCGGGGACGTCTCGAAATAACTCTCGCCGTACCGATCCGCTGTCCACTCCCAAGCATTGCCGTGCATATCATACAATCCGAAACCGTTCGGACGGAATTTGCCAACCGGTGCCGTCCACTTGTATCCGTCATGTTTGGAAAGGAACGGGTATGGCACTCGGCTATCGGTCTTGTTGCCATCTTTGTCGTACCCTTCGATGGTTTCGTTCTGCCCGTCGCGGCGGTCTTGATCGGCGACGTTTCCATATAGGACGAGTTCCTCGGGGTCGTTACCGAAATGGTAGCGGCTGTTTGTGCCTGCCCGGCAGGCGTATTCCCATTCAGCCTCAGTAGGCAACCGGTAGATTTTCTTCTCTTTCTTGCTCAACCAATCGCAGAAGGCCACCGCGTCATTCCAAGAGACGAACACGGCGGGGTGGTCCGGGCCGACGTCCCAGCCTGGTGCGTCCGACCGGAAGTCATTCGCTTCGGCAAGCTTGCCGGTTTTGTCGAAGCCCCAGGCCGGTTTGCCGCTGCGTTCGATATCGAGCTTGTAGTTGGTTTCTGCAACAAACGCTTGGAATTGGGAAAGAGTTACTTCGTGCACACCGAGCTTGATCGCCTCCACCAACATTAACCAGTGCTGTGTACCGACGCTTTTGATCTTGTCGAGATACCACGAAGGCATTTTCTTCCGCAGGTAGAACTCGTGTGCTGCAGGCTGGCTAACAGTGATCGTTGGCACCAGTTTTCTGAGAATGTTTCTACAATGAGCCCATGCAACTTGTTGGTCAACAATTAGTGTGGAGCGAGGAACTTGAATGGCTCGGACTTTTCAAAGTTTGCGGACTGGTCTCCGGTAGTGTCTGGCTTGCCGACGAGCGTCAACTTGCGAACGCCGCTTCCTTCTTTAAAGTCGATCTTGTCTAGCTTCACCCACAACGCCCCTGGACTGTTCGTGTCATGGTAGTAGTAGACTAGGCTTTTGTGGTCTGAGACGGTCAACCAGATTGTCGATGACAGATTGGGTTGGTCCTTTTTGCGGATGCCACGTGGGACGCTGACGTTACGCATGACGCTGAACACTGCAGCAACCGCTTCACGAGCATTGTCGGATTGCTGGCAGGCATTGATGTAGTAGGTCGCTCGTGCAAAGCGGTCTGCCGCTCGAACCGTTCCTGGAAGCATGACCGACCCATCAAACTCTTTCCAGTACTCGTTGATTGCAATCTGCTTGTCGTAGATCGGTGAGTTGGTCATGACTTGGTATTGCTTGCCATGATGAATGACCAATTTCCCTTGAACATATTCGAAGATGGCGGAGTCGCCGGTCGCGTCGGAGATCGAGACGTGAACACTACCTTTCATGCCATTGGGGGCGGCAGCCGGTACGACGCGAAACGCCTCCTTTCTTGCATCCGCAACCGCTTCTTCGACCGATCCGAAGTTGTCGAGAAAATACTGTGTCCAAGCGCTTATGCACAGGCCGGGTCGTTTGTCGTCATCCGCGGGATACTCTGATTCCGCCAGATAAAGCATGTTGGCTACAAAACCCTTCTCGTTCATACCGTCGGAACTGGCACCTTCGTAAACGGAAGCGACGATGCTGCCGTATTTGCTAGTCCATTCGAGCGACCCTTTGCCGAGGCCTCCATCACGTTTCATCCCTTTAGGGCCACCGATCGGCTTGCCTTTTTCGTCTAGCAATAGTCCGAGACGATTCCTTTGCTGCATGTAGAAATCGGTGAAGACGATTGGAGCTGCCGCTACAGCAGGATTCGTTAGCCAGAGTTGGTGCGGATAAACAATTGCAGCAGATAGAGTCGTCATTTGGTCCGGATCGGATATCGAATGGCCATGGGTTGGCAGCCACTCCTACGAAAATAGTTCTAACCGCTTTATCTCGGGTAAATTAACTTCCGCTGCGAAAATTGCGATTGTCTGTCGATGGAGTGAACCTAGGACTTGGCAGAGAAATCGATTGGTCTCCCGTTCACGCATCGAGTCGTTGATGCTCATCACATTACGAACTGAGTCCTCAATCAGCTTATTGAACAACTTGCCGAATGCTCAGTCGCTAATTATTTACCTTACTTTCTCTCGACCGCTCGACCCGTTACACTCCTGTCATGGAAGTCATCACATTGCAATCAGGAAGTGCCGGCAACTGCGTGTTCGTACGAAGCGGCGAAACTCGCTTGCTTTTTGATGCAGGAATTAGCGGAAGCAATGCTGAGTCGCGTTTGGCCGAATTTGGCCACGACATTCGCGACTGCAATGCTCTGGTCCTCTCGCACGAACACTCCGATCACATCAGCGGCGTCGGCGTGTTTCACCGTATGTTCGGCTTGCCTGTCTACGCGAATTTACGAACTTGGAACGCGACTCGAGCGAAGCCGTCGACTGGCTACATTGGAAGTCCAAATTATTTCGTGTCTGGTAAACCGTTTCAAATTGGTTCGCTGCGAATCGAGACATTGAGAACACCTCATGATGCTATCGACGGCGTTTGTTTTGTGATCGAAGATGTCGAGTTCGGACAACGATTCGGTTTGTTCACGGACTTGGGGCATGTCTTCAGCGGTCTTCAAAAAGTCATTGGCACTCTCGACGCGGTACTAATCGAAAGTAACTATGATGACGATATGCTGCGCTACGGACCTTACCCCCAACGCTTGAAGGCTCGTATTTCAGGAAAGCGTGGACACATTTCGAACAAAGATGCTGCCGAGCTTCTGGATGGTTGCAATGCAAGTCAATTGCAGTGGGCTTGCTTGGGACACTTGTCCGCGCAAAACAATTCCCCCGAAATTGCCTTGGCCACTCACCGTGAGCGACATGGAGATCGCTTTGCTCTCTTCTGCGCCGATCGCTTCGGTGCGCTACAACTACCGAGAATAAAAGAACCAAGGTTCTCGCTCAGAGCCAGCGTTTCATCCGCTTGAAAACGGTACGACAATCCATGATCGATGTCAGGTTTTACTTCGTGGCGTTCTAGCTTCGATGGCCAAAGGATCGATTCGAGGCTATCATCAAAAGTGGCTGGAACCTAGGCGTGAATTTCACGGAGACGATTGAGGCTGGCTTCCAATTGCTCGTTGGAAATCGAAGGCTCACCAGGCAGTTCCAGGACTGAAATGCGAAGAGACTGCAAAAACGTATCCAGCAACGTGCAGTCCCCAATTACTGCCAGGCGCTAGGCGCGTTCAAAAACCTATGCTTTAGCAGACGCGGCTAGCGCCTGCGGCTCAAGTTAGGCGGTCCCGACGAAAGCTTGCTCCAACCTTATGGCGTTGTATTAATGGGATTCGCTATCCGCCAATGCAATCGGCTTGTACCCGCCAATCGTTTGGAAATAAACGAGTAAGAGCAAGTAAATCAAGGCCATTGCGGCAGGAATAAACGAGTCGGCCTTGAGCGTACTGCGGTCACCCTGCTGATCGGCAGCTACGACGACTTCATCATCTGGCGTGCGACTCTTATTTTCCTTGGCAGCCGCCAACTTCTTTCCGTCTAGGCCATACACTTCGGTAAAGCTCAGATTCAGGAAAGTACTTGACTTTTCCGATTTGTAGGCGTCGGCGAGAACAGGATTTGCTTTCCTGAGTTCCTCGCCCGCAAATCGGTCTTTGCAGTAACCCAATCCTGGACCGCCAATCAATCCAGCAGATAGCATTCCGATGCCACCCATGATGGACATCGCGACGGCTCCCGTTTGAGGAAATCTGTCTCCCACCAAAGCCAACATGGTAGGCCAGAAAAACGTCTTCCCAACCGCGTAAATTCCGAGTGCAACAAGGGCCATTCCAAACGTTTGCATGCCAGAGGCCAAGTTCAATCCAACGCAAGCGGTGACGGCACACACCAGCAACAACCCGACAGGAGATAGCTTCAATGTTTTCTCAATCCAATGAGCACAGAATCGCAATCCAAACATGATGGCGGAAGTCCACAGGAACAAATACTTTCCTTGTTCGGAAGTGAAAAGGTTTCCGGTTATGTTTTGGATCCAACCGTCCGTTCCAAGCTCAACAGATCCAACTAACGCATGGGCAACGAACAGCACAAATAGCATGAACGAGCCAATCGCAAAGTTGGTCATCGCCGAGACCGTTAAGAACAGCCCTAGCCCAATTGCATATCCAACGTAGCTTGAGTATTCGCCAATAAACGGCGCGGATTTAAGAATGTCGCCGAAGAACAGTGCGAGCAAGTAACAGGCCACTGCAGAACCCAACATCCCGACGGATTTGTACATGGATACAAAGCTATTGCCGCTCGCGGCAGCCTCCGATTTAGGGAAATGTTGGCCCATAAACATTACCGCGTATAGGACCGTCGGAATCAAATAAAGCGCCAATTGAATCTTCCAATGCAACTCCAACCGATCATCAAGTACCCAACCAGCGGCGGTTCCAAGGATCATTCCGGCTGGCCAGCTAGCGTGCAAAATATTCAGATAGTGAGTTCTGTTTTTTGGAAACACTGTTGCCACTAGTGGATTAGCCACTGCTTCGAGAGTCCCATTGGCGTACGCAAAGATGAACATTCCCCAATACAAAAAGTTGTAGGCTGTGTTACTATCGCCTGACGCCATGTAAGTGACAACGGCGGAAATGATATGTCCAAGCAACGCGAGGGCGACCAACTTTCCGTAGCCGATCTTATCCACAATCACTCCACCTAGAATGATACCGAAACAAAACCCAGAAAAACCGGCGCCGTTGAGTTGCCCAAGTTGGGTAGCATTAAAACCGAATTCCTTGCCCCAATTGTCAAGAATTCCTCCCCGAATTGCGAAACCAACTCCCGCTGCAAGGATTGCCATAAAGCCAGCCCAGAGGAGCCGATGTGCATTCGGTACGGTTGAGTCACCTGCGTTACTTGAATTCATGAATCAAACTCGGGTAAGGAAAATGTGGAGGAAAGGATTGAACGGAGAATTGCACCAGACACCGTCGCCGCATCGAGCGAAGTGTAATCCGCAAAGGATTGAAACGCCACCAGGGGAGAGGGCCTTCGGACGAGGATTTTGATACTTATTGGTGCGGCAAATGGCAATCAATGACGATTGGGCGAAACGAAACACATATATTAGTGCTGTCGCAGACGCCAACGATCCATTCCATGCCAAAAACCCCAGTTCAAAATAGAAAGAACGTAATAGATGACTCTCACCGTCTTCCATCGCTACTTTTTCGATATCCATTCTGCCTGCGTTCCTCTTCTGTTCTCGATCATCATGAATTCTGTGCTTTTTGGACAAGATGCAAGTCGAAATACAAACTCGAGTCCCGCGATTCGCGAGGCTATGCAAGGCTTTGTTGCGAAGCATGAAATTGCGGGGGCAGTCACCCTGGTCGCTTCCCCAAACGCAATCGTCCATCTCGACGCCGTCGGACTTGCCAACGTTTCCAACCAATCTCCCATGAAGACAGACTCGATCCATTGGATCGCCAGCATGTCGAAACCCGTCACCGCTGCCTGCGTTATGATGCTGGTCGACGAAGGCAAACTTTCGCTCGCCGACCCAATCGCTAAGCACTTGCCCGAAATGTCCGAACTGAAATTGGCAAACGGGGACGCCGTTTCCATCACCCTCGAACATGTGCTGAACCACACGTCGGGAATGAGCGAAATTCCTGATGGCAAAGCCTACGCCGACGCGACGCTTGCCGCCGCTGCCCTTAAGTATGCCAAGCTACCAGTCCTGTTCCCTCCCGGTAGCAAGTGGCAGTACAGCCAAACGGGAATCAACACAGCAGCTCGGATCGTAGAAGTGGTTTCGGGAATGTCCTTTGATCGGTTCGTCGACGAACGCTTGTGCAAACCTCTCGGAATGAACGACACAGCGTTTTATCTCAGCGAAGCCCAAGTGGCACGACTGGCTACGAGCTACAGCAAGGAGGCCGACGGAACACTTCGCGAGACCACCATCCGACTTCTCTCGGGTAAGAAACCGACCGATCGAGATCGACTGCCAGCAGGCAATGGCGGCTTGTTCTCCACCGCCGAGGACTACGCGAAGTTCTGTCAGATGTTGCTCAATGATGGCCAATGGAACAATAAACAAATACTTACACCGAAGTCTGTGGCCAGACTCGCTTCGCCGACAACCGGCGAGCTCAAGACGGGTTTCACCGATGGAAACACTTGGGGAGTTGGATGCTGTATCGTCCGCCAACCGCAAGGCGTTAGCAGCATGTTGTCGCCTGGCACTTTCGGGCATGGTGGCGCTTATGGCACCCAAGCGTGGATCGATCCTCTCAAGAAACGCTGTTACATTCTGATGGTTCAGCGCTCCAACTTTCCAAACTCGGACAATTCCGAAGTACGTCGCGTGTTCCAGCAAATTGCAGCGGATCCTTTGACCATTCCGATTTGGCCCGACAAAGCGCCCGGTGAAGTTAGCGAATTGCCGGAAAGCGAATTCACTGAGGGGGGCACAAGATTCATCGCTGGCAAGCGGATCTATCTCGTGACCAACGTTTCCAAGCCCGAGTTGGCGATTTATCGGCCAGAACCATCTAAAGATACGGGAGCTGCGGTTGTCATCTGCCCTGGTGGTGCCCATCGATTGCTGGCCTACGATTTAGAAGGGACTGAGGTGGCCCAATGGCTCAACTCGATTGGGGTGACCGGAATCGTTCTTAAATATCGCGTTCCCTCGCGGACTCCGGAATTCAAGTGCCAAGCGGCGCTTCAAGACGTTCAACGCGCGATAAGCTTGGTTCGTTCTCGCGCGAAAGAATTCGGCATCGATAGCCAACGCATAGGAGTGCTTGGCTTCTCTGCCGGCGGTGAAGTCGCTGCGCGTGCTTCGCTCCAATTCAATGATCGCAAATACACCAAAATCGATGCCGTCGATGAAGTTCCCTGCCGCCCCGATTTTTCCATGTTGATTTACCCCGCATACTTGGTCGACAAACAAGGCGAGCTATTGCAAGAGCTGAAACCGACAGCTCAGACCCCCCCCACTTTTTTCGTGCATGCTTGGGATGACAACGTGACACCCCTAAGCAGCTTGCAACTAGCCACAGAACTTAAGAAAATCGCGGTTTCCTGCGAACTACATCTCTTTAGGACAGGAGGCCACGGTTATGGGTTGCGGCACGTCGATGGAATGCCCGTCACCGACTGGGCGAATCAAGCGGCGCTTTGGCTAAACAATCAATTCACGCGCAAGTAGAAACGGAATGCGATGCTTGAATCCAGAATTAGCGACATTCGATCGCGGTTCCCGTCGTTGGCACGTGAACTCAATGGATCGCCGATCATCTATCTCGACGGTCCCGCAGGCACTCAGGTGCCTCAGGCGGTTGTCGACCGAGTGGCGGATTGCATGTTGCACCACAACGCCAACCGCTCCGGACGATTTGCAACCAGTCGCGAAATCGACGACATCATGACCGATAGCCATCGAGCCATGGCTGATTTTTTGGGTGCCGAGCATTGGGAGTCGATCGCATTTGGCCCCAACATGACGTCGCTCACGTTTCAGTTGTCGCGAGCACTATCGCGAGAATGGAAGCCTGGAGATGAGATATTGGTTTCATCGCTCGATCACGATGCGAACTTCACGCCGTGGGTCCTTGCGGCGCGCGACGCGGGTGCTCGTATCAAGGTCATCGGGATCAATGCAAATGACGCGACGCTCGAAATGAATTCCCTCGATGAGTTGCTCAGTGATCGTACGCGTCTGGTAGCCGTGACGGCAGCCTCCAATGCAGTGGGTTCACTGACTCCGATCGGTGAAATCGCAAAGCGTATTCATGCAGTTGGGGCCGAGTTGTTTGTGGATGCTGTCCATTATGCACCGCATAGAAGTATGGACGTGCGCGCCTGGGATTGCGATTTCCTGGTATGTTCGGCTTACAAGTTCTTTGGTCCACATGTTGGAATTCTTTATGGCAAAAAGGATCGGATGGAACGCTTGGTCGCGTACAAGCTACGGCCAGCTCCAGATGACTTGCCCGGCAAATGGATGACTGGCACTCAGAATCATGCATGCATCGCGGGTGCGACGGCCGCAGTGGACTACATCGCTTCTCTTTCGAGCATAACGGATTCAGGCAGCAACCGCCGCGCGAGATTGGTTGACGCGATGAGATCCATTGAGTCGTACGAGTCCATTTTGGTGAATCGATTGATCCGAGGACTGCAAAGCATTTCAGGTGTACGAATTTTCGGGATTGTGGACCCGGCGCGGAGTGCCCAGCGCGCACCAACCATCGCATTTCAAATGCGCGGCACTTCATCGCTGAATGCAGCGGAGTGGCTTGGAGATCGAGCTGTGTTTGTTTGGCATGGGAATTACTATGCGTTGCCGCTGACCCAAACATTGGGCACCGAACCCGAAGGAATGGTTCGAATGGGTTGCATGCATTACAACACCACCCAGGAAGTGGACCGTACGATCCGATTGGTGAACGAATGTGGAGGCGTCGCTCCGCGACGCCGGGCAAGCGGCAATCATTCCACAAAGTAGCATGTGAATGGCAAAC